>JBIIWL010000253.1:0-3264 GCA_044338885.1 Fibrobacteria bacterium | reverse complement strand
CAGACGTGGCGCGGAAACCGACGCCCATTTCTTTGGCAACAATCTGCGCCAATGTCGTCTTGCCAAGCCCCGGCGGGCCAAAGAACAGCACATGGTCCAGCGGCTGACCGCGCCCTTTCGCCGCCTCAATAAACACACGCAAATTGTCGCGCGCGGCGGCTTGCCCGATGAACTCGGCCAGCGTTTTCGGACGCAGTGCTGCATCGACATCTTCTGGCCGTTTGTCGGGCGTGGTGAGGCGGTCGTCGTCAGTCATGCGTACTTCTCGCCGTGGGTTGCCCCATGCTTGATAGACCCTGAAACAAGTTCAGGGTGACGTAAATTTTGGTAAAATATCGGGTTTGGTTTCCCAAATCGTCACCCTGAACTTGTTTCAGGGTCCATTTTGCCGCTAGGCTCCACTGGTGAGACAAGAAAAGCAACCTTGCGTATATATACTTGCAAGCAAGCTTTACGGCTCGTTGTACATCGGCGTTACGTCTGATCTGCTCAAACGTCTGTCGCAGCATCGTGGTGATTTGACCCCCGGCCATACTTCCAGATATGCGATCCATAGCCTTGTGCATTTTGAAGCCTTCGGCACGATGGAGGCCGCCATTGCGCGTGAGAAGCAATTGAAGAATTGGCATCGCGCGTGGAAGATCAACTTGGTTAACGCGGCAAACCCGCATTGGGTTGATTTGGCGGTTGGGTTGGGTTTCCCACCGATAGCGCAGGGGTAACTGCGCGATGGGCCCTGAAACAAGTTCAGGGTGACGGAGTTGGCAATAACGGCACATCTCAATAAAATTTACGTCACCCTGAACTCGTTTCAAGGTCCATTTCGCAGCTAATCTCCAGCGGTGAGACAAGAAAGACAGCCGTGCATCTGTATTCAAGGCAGCAAGCTTTATCACGCACGGATAAAGCACCGTGAACTTCCCGATAGATTCTGAAACGAGTTCAGGGTGACGGGTTGGAGTGCGAGGATCGTTCACCGCGAAGCCCTCTTGAGCGCTAGCCGCACCAACGCATCCAATGTTGCGTCCGGACCCAGTTCTTCAACCGCCTGCGCAACGGCGCTTCCTGCCTCGCCGGGTCTGAAGCCCAGATTGGCGAGTGCGGACATCGCGTCGTTGGCATGGTTGCCGCCCACAGCGCCGGACGACATCAACTTAGCGCCGCCGCCAATGCCAGCAAGCGCGCCGACCTTGTCTTTCAGTTCGTTGACGATTCGGCTGGCAAGCTTTGGCCCTACACCATTGGCTCGTGCGACCATCGCAGCGTCGCCGCTGCCGATCGCAAGCGCGAGGTCTGCCGGTTCAATCGCGGATAATATTGCCAACCCGACCTTGCCGCCGACACCTTGCACACCTGTCAGCAAGCGAAACCAGTCGCGTTCTTCGCGGGTAGCAAAGCCGATCAGGCGCATGTCATTTTCGGATACCTGCATCTCGGTGAATACGGTGGCGAAGTCATCAGCCTTACCCAACGCGGCTAAGGTTCGTGCGCTGGCTTGCACCAGATAGCCGATGCCGTTGACGTCAATCACCAGATGGTCGACGCCCGTTTCGTCAATGCGGCCATATAGTTTTGCAATCATGGACCAGTTCCATAATCAACAAAAACAATATTGTCGAAGGACTTTTCTTGTTTTGTTCTGATGGTGCGTCAATGCTTCGGATTGATGGATAAAATGAGATATTGCGCAGCTAAGCTCGAATATGGTGCGCATGGGTGATGGCGACGGCCAACGCATCGGCGGCATCTGGTCCGGCGAGTTTCAGCCCCGGCAACAATATGCGGAGCATCGCCTGCACCTGTTCTTTTTCCGCCTTGCCCGTGCCGACGACGGATTTCTTCACTAGCCTTGTGGCATATTCCGTAACGGGCGTGCGGTTACGCGCCGCACCCAAAAGGACGACGCCGCGCGCTTGGCCAAGCTTGAGTGTTGACTGCGGGTTTTTGTTGACGAAGACCTCTTCGACCGCAGCGCAATCGGGACGGAAGTGGTCCATCACCGCGTTAAGTTTCTCGTCCAATAGCACGAGGCGGTTAGCCAAGGGCAATTTGGCATCGGTTTCAATCTCGCCATTGTCGATGTGCGAAAGACGGTTGCCTTCCTTACGAATGACGCCCCAGCCGGTCGTGCCAAGGCCGGGGTCAAGGCCCAGAATGATCATGAGGACATGATCATCCCAGCTTCGCCATCACCTCGTCGGACACGTCATAATTGCCCCAGACAGTTTGGACGTCGTCATCGTCTTCCAAGGCATCGATCATCTTGAGCAAGGTTGCCGCATTGGCTTCGTCGACTTCGACAAGTACCTGTGGTTTCCAAGCCAGTTTTGCACTCTCGGCTTCCCCGAGAGTCGCTTCAAGGGCTTTGGCAACTTCATGCAGGCTGTCCATTGCGGTCCAGATGCTGTGCTCGTCTTCGCTTGATTCCACATCTTCGGCGCCTGCGTCCAAGGCCGCTTCAAATACGCTGTCGGCATCGCCTGCCTTTGCAGGATAAGTGATGAGGCCCATCCGGTCGAACCCGTGGCTCACGGCGCCCGATGCGCCCAAGTTACCGCCATTTTTCGAAAATGCCGTGCGTACATTGGTCGCGGTGCGGTTGCGGTTATCTGTCAATGCCTCGACGATGATCGCGACGCCGCCCGGGCCATAGCCTTCATAGCGCATTTCATCATAATTGTCCGCATCGCCGCCTGACGCTTTGTCGATGGCGCGCTGTATGTTATCCTTGGGCATCGATTGCGCCTTGGCGGCGTTCACCGCAAGGCGAAGGCGCGGGTTCATGTCCGGATCGGGCATGCCCATCTTTGCCGCGACGGTGATTTCGCGCGAGAGCTTGGAAAATTGGGCCGAACGCTTTTTGTCCTGCGCGCCTTTGCGGTGCTGAATATTTTTGAATTTGCTATGGCCTGCCATGGCTCTGTTCTTCTCTAGCTAAAGGAACTGAAGGCGCGCCCTTACATCAGGCGCGCGCCTTTCGGCAAGCCGTCAGAACGTCATGCTGAACTTGTTTCAGCATCTATCCATCGTCAAGCATAGCCTTTGCTGCGCGACGGACCCTGAAACAAGTTCAGGGTGACGCGGAATGGGAGCTGGAGGTTAAGCCAGACCAAGCGCAGATTTATAAGTATCCAAAATGGCTTCCATTTCGGCACGATCATCGTTGCTCATTTTGCGTAGACGCACGATCTGACGCATGATTTTGGCGTCATAACCCTGGCTTTTCGCTTCGCTGTAAACGTCCCGAATGTCGTCGGCGATGCC
>JBIIWL010000251.1:0-3289 GCA_044338885.1 Fibrobacteria bacterium | reverse complement strand
CGGCCTATCGCCTCAATCGTCAGACGCGCCTTTTTAGGCCTCGCGATGACGGCTACGGCACTCGTTCTCGCCGGATGCCCCACCGACGGCAGCCGCGACACCTTCGATTACCTGCGCTCTGCGGTCAACTTCAGGATCGACCCTGTGGCCGCAGACCACCCCTTCTGCCTCGACCCCGCGCGTCGCATGAACCTTAGCGAACAAGCCTGTAAAGAGGCCGCCAAGTACCGCCTGCGTTGGGACCGCCCCGAAGATACCGTCGGGTTTAACGAATATCGCATTTATCTCGACACCATGCCCCAAAGCGGTGCGTTGACGTGGCAGCAGATGCGTGGGCAACGGTCCTTGGCGAGTTTCGTCTTCGAAGGTGCCGCCGGGCCAACCGATAGCATCATCTTCATTTTATCAGACACGGGCGCCGCACCGCGCGTCATCGACCGCGCGTCGCAAGGCCTCGTCCCATTCGACACCAGCGGCCGTCTCGACGCCGAGGGGCGCCTTGTGTTCGGGGTGGTCACAGGGTATCGCGACGGCGGTATCGACGGTCTTCCGGCGATCACGTGGGCCATTACCAATGACCGTTTTGCGCCCTCCCCCTTGAGCCCCGTGATCAAGCCCAAGGCGACATCGCTCAGTATCGAATGGGATCGACCACGCGACCCGACCAGCTTTTTCAACCCCGGCGCCGACTCAGGCATCGTATTGGCCTATTATCTCCGCGTCGTGAGGGGCGGCATCCTGAACACCAACCGCCCCGGTGGCCTCGACAGCCTCAGAATCAGTTACAGCGTGGGCGGCATAGACCGCACCGCCGAAGTGACGAAGGTGAGGTTTACAACTTTGAAAGGCGCGCCGGGTATCCTCTACCGCCTCCCCGACTCGTCGCGTGTGCGCAATCGATCCGTGGGCGTGGCCGCAGATAGCATGCGCGTCACGCTGACGCACTTCAGCCCGCAAGATACCGTAGACATCAGAGTGTGGGCGATGGACACAGCCCGAAACATCAACAGCGGCGACACGGTCTCCAGCAAAAATATTCGAATCCTGCTCACCGATACCACGCAACCCACCAAGCCCAGCCTTACGCTGCTCTCTAGAGCACGGAATCAAATCGTCTACAGCTTCACCGCCAGTCGCGACCTCATTGAAACCGGTTCAGGCCTTACCCCCGCGCCAACACCCCATGCCAACATTGAAGAGTACCGGATTTCGCGTCAATTGATTGCAGGCCCCACAGGGGGCCTGGCGAATCGCGATACCATCATGATGATCCCCAACGATCGCCGTGGCGATTTGGTCATCACAGACACGGCGCGCCACCTGCCTCCGGGTGCCACCTACCTCTTGGTGATTCAGGCCGTCGACTCAACGGGGCATGTCTCTGAAGCGGACTCTTTGACCGTGTCTACCATTGCACCAACCTTTCCAGGAATAGAGAGTGGGGCCACCTGCCCCCCCGGCTTCGTTGCCATAACGGGTGGGCGCTTCCTCCTCGGTGACACCGCGCTCGCCGCAGGGTCCGATGAAAAACCCGGCGTTGTGCGCCAAGCCCCCTCGTATTGCATCGAAACACTTGAACATCGCGATAACACAGGGGCTTTCGTGACCAATGTGACCTGGCAGCAGGCACACGATGGCTGCCGCGACCTCTCACAAACCATGACCACCGCAGACAGTACGTGGCTCTGCACCGAGGCGGAATGGGAACGGGCCTGCGAAGGCGCCCAACCGGATGTACCGCTCGCTTACGGAATGCAATCCGAACGCCGCACGCCGGGAGAAGTTCGCTTCACGTGTAATATCGGAACCGGCGATTCGGTGATGGCCCACTCGGCCGCACTGCGCGACCCGAGTTGCATCAGCTATGATGGCGCACTCGACATGTCAGGCAACCTCGCCGAATGGGTCCTAGACCCTTACACGAACAACTACCCGGCGTTTACCGATACGCTCTTACGGCGCGGCGTGCCGCACACCGCTGTGACCTCAACAGCGGTGCGTGGGTTCCGCGGCAATCACTATCTGTCACCCACCAACCAATCCCCTGCGACACAGCTGGCCCGTTCACGATGCTCGAACCGCGACTACGCCACCCAATCTCGCCCTCTCCCCTACGCAGGCTGCGTGAGCGATGGTTCACCCTTGATGGTTGTGACCTACAACAACGTGTCCAAACCCCCGCGTTGCCTCACCCTGCCCGACTCGATCCCCGCAGCGTCGATCGACACGATGATCCCCGCACGCGATAGCTCGGTCATCCTCATTCTGCGCAAAGGTGTCGCGACGCCCTATCAATACCGCATGCCCGCCGATTCGGTGTATACCGCGACCGGCCTCAAACCAGTCAACGCAGGGCTAACCAAGCAAACTTTGGCCATTGTCACGTTTCAAAACTCACAAACGTCACAAACCATCCTAGATACGTTGAATGCCTCTGAACTCTTAGGGGCCTCAGCAACCAATCAAGAGGCGGTTTTCAAGCGCGAAGCCTCACCGCCTTGGGCGGTCGTCAAAGTCGGCGGAGTTTACCAAATCACCTATCGCTATGCGCACATTCAAACGCGTAACGCGAAAGCCAAATCGTATTACTCCAACTCCGCCATGGGGTATAGGTGCTGCAGCAAGCCCCGTCTGTAATCGTGACCTGAATCGCTAACGCACCGTGCGTTTAGCGCGACCCGATTGAACCACATCCCAAATCTTTTTGGCGAGCGCGTTCGTCAAATTTTGTCCAACCAAATGATCAGCGACCCAAACCACAGAGTCGGCGTTTTGGGGGGGTGGAGTTTTGGAGGTCGGGTTTAGGGCCGCCTGCCAAATTTCAATTTCATAGCGCGTGCTCATGATGGCGTGCCGCACCGTCGCGAGGCACACCGGTGAGTCAAGCTGCCAGGCGGGAAACCGCTTGGTAAAAACGGTGTTCCATTCAGCCGACTCATCTCCAAGAATCAGGGGAAACAAAGCGTGCCCGGCGAGGAAGGACTGCGGGCCGCGCCGCTCGAGCAGTACCTGTTCGTGTAAGGACGCCACCACGGCGACACCACGTACCACATTGGGCTTGGCCCGTGGCTTTTGAGGCGGGAGCTGAGCAGTTAGAGCACGCTCCCGAGCTGTGCAGTGTTTGGCCAAAGGACACGACTCACAGCGGGGCGATTTGGGCGCACAAATCAATGCCCCCAACTCCATGAGCGCTTCGTTGAGAGCCCCAGGCCGGGCCACAGCGCTCTCATCACCAGAGGCCCCCACCCTCACCCCCCCCACCCATTCGCTGGCAAGGCTCCAATACAAT
>JBIIWL010000250.1:0-3299 GCA_044338885.1 Fibrobacteria bacterium | reverse complement strand
GGCACACGCCCCCTGGTATGTGATTCCGGCGGATCACAAACCTGCGGCTCGGCTCCTCGTCTCGCAAATCGTGCTCAATACGCTGGCCGGGCTTGATATGAAATTACCCGAGGCAGACCCGCAACAACAGAAGATCTTACGAAAGGCCCGCAAACAATTGATGAGCGAGAAGTAATTTTCCGCCCATGCAATTTTTCGATACCCACTGCCACCTCGATCAAATCATGGAAAAGCTCGGGGAGGCTGACTTTGCCTCGTTGCGGGAGCATCACTTTACGCCGGGGTTTGCAGGGTGTCTCACGATCTCGTGCGATCCCGAAGCGATTGAGCCCACCCTCGCCTTGATCGAACACAAAGACGTGTACGGGTCATTCGGGATTCACCCGCACGATGCGGCCAAGTATACACCCGCGGTTGAGGCCGCCATCGCCACCGCGCTGCGCCATCCCAAATGCGTGGCCTACGGTGAGATCGGGCTTGATTACCACTACGATCTGTCACCACGCGGTGCGCAGCGCGAGGTCTTCGCCCATCAACTTTCTGTGGCGATCGCGGCCGACAAACCGATCGTCATCCATACGCGCGAAGCGGACGACGATACGCTCGCGGTCCTGCGCGACCACGTGCCGCGTGATTGGCCCATCCATGTGCATTGCTTCACGTCGTCGCGCGCCTTAGCGGAATCTTTGCTCGCCGATTTCTCCAATCTTTACATCGGGTTCACCGGCATTTTAACCTTTAAAAATGCGGACGATGTGCGCGAGACGGCCCGCATCGTGCCTTTGCACCGCGTGCTGGTTGAAACCGATGGGCCTTACCTCGCGCCCACGCCGCATCGCGGCCGGCCCGCCCACCCCGGCCATATTCCGCTCATTGTCGATAAACTCGCCGCAGTGCGCGGTGAGAGCGTGTTGACCGTGGCCACGGCCACCCTCGACAACGCGAAGCGCTTGTACCGACTCTAGTGCTGTAGGCCTAGACTCGTCCGAGTCACCGTGGGTTCAGTCACAAAAAAAACGAGGCGATCACTAGGGATCGCCCCGTCCTCTCTCCCCAACACAAACAATCCCGCAACCAGAGCCCTATTAGAGCTCGACGCGCACGCGGGGCATCTTTTTCCACAAGCGGGCCGATTCGCGGGCCGAATCGTGCGCCACATGCAGCGCGTGCTTTTGAGCCTTGTGCCACCCTTGCGGAACTAACAGGGCATAGCGCGCACCTTCGTGCAGCCCGCGTTCGAGCAGGTTGCCGCGATGGCGGCGACGTCGCGCCATGATCACAATCCCGGCGATCATGACCACGCCACCGACAATGCCCAAAACGGTTTTCCAGCCCAACGGACGGACCACATCCAGCACGGCCTCGCGCGCCTTGTCATAGCCTTCTTTCGCAAACTCGAACCCTTGACGGCCGTGATCTTTCACGGCTCGCTGGGCATCAGATAAATCAATGCCATCAATCTCGTCGATAAAGTCGGTTGTCTTGTCCATCGATTACCTCACGTTCGGAAACCCCCAAACCGGCGATCTCCATGAACATGAGGAGAATCCAAATTTTTAGGGAGGCTCGCAATGGGCATTTCGCCCCAGATGCGGGAACGATCGGGCTAATTCACCTTCTCATAAGGCGGAGGCGGCGGAAAGCCCGCGCCCTTCCACCGGCTGTATTCGGCCATCACATCATCGGCAGTGAAGGTGGGGCCGATCCAATGCACCGGCAACCCGCGACGCTCCATCCCACGGAAATACGTCTCCTGCCTTTTGGACAACAGGTGGATTTCGTGAAGCAAGGTCGCCGTCATTTCATTCAGCGACACATCACCGCGTAGGTAAGACGCGACCTGGCGGTATTCCATGCCCAGCAAGGCTAGGCGATCCCACGAGAGACCTTGACGATGCAAACCCTCAACCTCGTCCACCAAACCCGCCTCAAGGCGGGCGTGCAGTCGATCCGCAATGCGGGTTCGCAAAAGGGGGCGGTCAAGTTTGGTCACAAAGATCAAGGGGTTGAGCGTCCAATCGGGCAAGCGACTGGGCGGAATCGCACCGCGGGGCGTGTAGGCGATCTCAAGCGCGCGGACGACGCGCTTTTTACTGCTCAAATCGGTACGGCCATAGAGCTCCGCATTGAGAGTCTTAAGCTCCTCCCGCAACACACGCACATCACGCTCCATCAACTCAGTCCGCAATGCCACGTTTTCAGGCACCTCGGCAATCGCATAGCGCTTCAGCACCGCCTCGAGGTATAACCCTGTCCCACCGGCTAAAACCGGCGGCACCTCAGGCCCGTGCTCACCCAAGAAGGTATCGAGTGCCACGTAAGCATCAACTTGAAAGCGGAACAAACTGTAGACTTGAGCGGGCTCGACAATATCAATTAAGTGATGACGCACAGGCGGGGTAAAGCGGGCGTATTCATCGAGGTCTTTGCCGGTGCCGAGGTCTAAGCCCCGATACACCTGACGCGAATCCATCGAAAACACTTCGGTACGCAGCTTGTGAGCCACTTCGACCGCTAAGGCGGTTTTGCCCGAAGCGGTTGGCCCGGCGATCACAAGGCAAGGCCACAGGTCGCTCATGCTCATACTAACCCGACCTTAATCACGGCTTTGCCCTTCTGGTAAGTTTGAAAACGCGGTGCACGACTTAGACGTCCAACCGGATTACGTCGCGCTCACGCGCAACGACCCGCTGAAACTCTTGGTGCAACGCGAGCACATCTGCCTCGTCGTGCCCCACAAATGCCACGGATACACGGGCCAAAGGTAGCAGAGGCGTGATCCATATGGCACCCCGTTGTGTGGTGTGGTCAAACGACATCATAGCCTCCAGCGCCCTATAATTTTCTGGGATTCGGATCGACGTGGCGGGAAATTGTCGGAATAGTACCGCACGATCGGGAAAGCGAGCGGCTAACCCGTGCGCGGGCCAGGCCATCGACTGCCGCGCATTCAGATCGACCAAGGGACGGAACCGGATGTGCCCGCCATCGCTGTGCAGAAACATGTCTAAACCAACCGGGCCAAAATAACCTTCGCGGTGTAAAGCGCTGGCTACGGCATCCACCGTACGCTCTGCGGTGTCGCGCTGTGCGGCCCATTCCTCCTCGCGCCCGGCTTGCGATGCGGGGAGCACCATGCAGCCCAAATACCCCCCGGTCGCGCCCGATAAAAGGCGGTGACGCCGCACCCCACTCCGCCGACCATCGGGCGCCACACGAAACAGAACACCCCATTCCCGCACCACCCCCAACTCCTCTTCAATCACCACACCACCGTGGCGATCGGCCAATCGCTTCAG
>JBIIWL010000249.1:0-3316 GCA_044338885.1 Fibrobacteria bacterium | reverse complement strand
CGCGTGTTTGGCGATGTGTCGGTTCTCGATACGCCGAACTTCTTCTATGGCTTAGAGGCGGGTAAAGAGACCGGGTTTACGATCGAAGAGGGTAAGACCTTGATCGTGAAGCTGCTCGCCGTGGGCGAGTTGCAGGCCGATGGTACCCGCGTGATCTTCTACGAGCTGAACGGCCGTCGTCGTAATGGTTTTGTGCACGATCAGTCGTCGGGTGTGAAGACCAAGCAACGCCCCAAGGTCGACCCCGCCAACCCCGGCCAAGTCGGCGCGCCGATGTCGGGTAAGGTTGTGGAGCTCGTCGTGAAGGCGGGTGAAGAGGTTGAAGAGGGTCAGAAGCTGATGGTGACGGAGGCGATGAAGATGCTGAACGTCATTAAAGCGCCGATGGCCGGTAAGGTGGCGAAGATTCACGTGGCCAAGGGCGATGACCTGGCCGCGGGGGATTTGAGCTTCGAGATTGAGTAGGTAGCGGGCAGCGGTCAGCTGTCAGCGATCAGGAACGCAAAAAAAAAGAGCGGCTCGTCGAAAGACGGGCCGCTTTTGTTTCTGAAAAGATTGTGGTGAACGAAAAAGTCGTTCTGAAAACCTATTAGGGAACCACGTACGAGGCCGAGGCTTGATCAGGCCTCATCCCAAGGGAATGTGAGCGTCTCCCGAATGTCCGATACGCCTAAGCCCAACATCACGAGCCGATCGAAGCCCACAGCCACGCCGGCGCACGCCGGGAGCCCCGCGCCGAGGTCGGCGAAATAGTCTTCGTGCAGGGGAATCACCGGCAACCCTAGCGCGACGCGCTTCGCGTTCTCGGCCTCAAACCGTACGCGATACTCACGCGTATCAATCAACTCCTTATACCCGTTGGCCAGCTCCATACCCCCCCCATACACCTCAAAACGTTGGGCCAAAAAGGGCTCTTCTTGATCGGGTTCGGCCTGTGCCGCCAGCTCGATCGGAAAGTGATGCACAACCGTAAAGTGTGACGGATCAAACGTCGGCTCGACGACTTCCGACATGAGAAAGTTCAACACGTCGGTTTTTTCGGGGAAGAGCGTTTGGTGGTCGGAGGTTTTAAACCCTCGGGCGGTGAAAACAGGGTGGGATAGAAGCTGGTCGCGCGTGGCTTTGCGCGGGTGCAACCCTGTAACTTCAATGAAGGTCTCCACATACAACAGCGAGACCGTTTCGCGCGGGCCCGCGACCAGCGCGCAGACTTCCACCGTTTCCTCAAGCATGCGCCGCAGCTTAAAGCCGAGGCGGTACCACTCGATCATGGTGAATTCGGAATTATGACGGGCCCCATTTTCCTCAAGGCGGAACGCCTTACCGATGGAAAACACATCGGGGAACCCTTGGGCCAGCAAGCGCTTAAGGTGCGGCTCGGGCGAGCTCTGTAAATAGCGCAGCGCGCCATTTTGATGGGTCGGATCGGGGACGGCGAACACGCCGATGTGGGCGTCGTGTGAGGCACCCCGCGAAAGCAGCGGGGCCTCAATCTCAAGCACCTTGCGCCCTGCGAAAAACGCACGCAGGGCGGCCAGGCGGTCGGCGCGAAAACGCGCCGCGGTCAACTTACTTTGCGCGTTCGACGTATTCACCCGTACGCGTGTCGATGCGGATTTTCATGCCTTCGCCGATGAACAAGGGGATGTCCACTTCGGCACCGGTCTCCACGGTGGCCTTCTTCATCACGCTGTTCGCCGTATCGCCCTTGACGGCGGGTTCGGTGTAGGTGATGACCAGATCCATAAAGATCGGCGGGGTCACCGAGATCGGACGCTCGCCCCAGTACGACACTTCGCACTCGGTGTTTTCGAGCAACCACTTGTCGGCACCGTCCATCTGCTCTTTGGAGATCTCGGCCTGCTCAAACGACTGGGTATCCATAAACGTCCAGGTATTTCCGTCGTTGTACAGGTACTGCAAAGTCGCGTGGGAAATGTCGGCTTCTTCAATGGATTCGCCCGACTTGAACGTGCGCTCGAGCAAACGGCCCGTGATCATGTTCTTAAGCTTGACGCGGTTAAAGGCTTGGCCTTTACCCGGCTTCACAAACTCGTTTTCAATGATCATGTACGGTTGACCGTCCATGAGGACGCGAAGACGTTTGCGAAAATCGCTGGTGCTGATCATACCCATGAGACTCTGCCTTTCTCGACATGTCGGGCGTTGCTAGCTTGAGTAAACCGCGCCGGGGGTTTGCCCCCTGCGATTGTGCCTCAAAAAGCGCGCCTTTACGCCCGAATTTACGTGTAAAACCCGTCAGGATGTAGAAAAACATGACCCCCGTGCCAACGTCCGCCGTAACCGATTCCCCCGCCGAAACCTCTGTTTCTGCCCCGGATTCAACGGTTACGCCCGAGAATGTGACCCCGGGTTGGCAACGCGAATGGGGTGAATCCTTCCGCACCGCGCGTGATCTATTGACCTACCTCGACTTGGACCTCACACAGGCCATCGATCTGGACCCGAAGTTTCCCTTCCGCGTTCCGCGTGCCTTTGCGGCCTTGATGCAAAAAGGCGATCCGAACGATCCGCTCCTGCGGCAGGTACTCGCCCTTTCCGATGAACGCGTGGAGGTTCCCGGGTTCACCGCCGATGCCGTGGGCGATACCGCCGCACAAGATGGCCCCGGTGTGTTGCGCAAGTATAAGGGCCGCGCGTTGCTCGTAGTCACCGGTGAATGCGCGGTGCATTGCCGCTACTGTTTCCGGCGCGAATACCCCTACGTCGATCAAACCATGAATCGTGACGAATGGGATTCGGTGTATGCACGGTTGAATGAAGACCCGGAGATTGAAGAGATTTTGTTTTCGGGGGGTGACCCGCTGTCATTGTCGAACACACGTTTGGAAAGGCATTTGCGGGGGGCTCTGTCGGTCTCTCGGGTGCGTCGCGTGCGGATTCACACCCGGGTGCCGGTGGTCCTCCCCGCCCGCGTAGACGACGGGTTGTTGGCCCTGATCCGCGAGGTCGCCGCGCTCAAACCCTTACACATCGTGCTCCACATCAATCACGCCAACGAGATCAGCCCGGCACTCTTTGAGAAAGCCAAAGCCTTGCGCGCCGCCGGTGCGATCCTCTTGAATCAATCGGTGTTACTGCGCGGCGTGAACGATTCGGTTGAGGCCTTAGAGGCCCTCTCGCTGCGGCTTCTGGACGCAGGGATCCTCCCCTACTACCTCCACCAGCTCGACCGCGTGCGCGGCGCGCATCACTTTGAAGTGCCAGACTCGATCGGCCTCACGTTGATGGATGAACTACGCAAACGCGTGCCAGGCTACGGCCTGCCGCGGTATGTGCGGGCCAGGGAGGGGGC
>JBIIWL010000034.1:0-11509 GCA_044338885.1 Fibrobacteria bacterium | reverse complement strand
CCTTGGTGCAAATCCTTAAAGGCCTTTTCGACATCGCCGTGACCTCGGGCCTTGTTTATGGACTCGCGCTGTACTCTACCCGTCAACTTCGCGCCGAGCGCACGCGCTATCGCGAAATGGCCGATAATGTGGAAGACGTCTTTTATAGCTACGACCCCATACAGAATCGATTACTCTATGCGGGCCCAAGGTTCCAACACATTTGGGGGCGTACCCTTCAGGAGGCGTATGCGGACCCCATGGTTTACTTCGAGGGGATTCATCCTGAGGACAGGCCGCTCGCGTGGGCTGCTGATCGTAAACAGCGCCGGGGCGATCCCACCGAGACCGAATACCGCGTGGTGAGGCCTGATGGCGGGGTGACCTGGATACTCGATCGGTCCAGCTCCATTATGTCTCCTGAAGGGCATGTAGAGCGCATCGTAGGCAGCATGCGCGACATCACAGCCGTTAAGAAAGCGCGCGGCGAATTAGCCGAAAGCCAACGTCAATTGTCCACCCTATTAGACAATCTTCCCGGTGCCGCCTACCGATGCCGCCTCGATCAAGACTGGACGGCGCTCTTTATGTCCGAGGGTATCGCGCATCTGACCGGCTATCACCCGCACGAATATTACAGCCAGCTCAACCTCTATTCCAATTTGGTTCATGTGGACGACCGTGAACGCATGTATGCGGAGATCGCAGATGCCTCATTGCGCGGTGAAACCTTCGAGGTCGAATACCGATTGATGACCAAGAACGGCGTGGAAAAATCGGTTTGGGAACGAGGTCGATTCTTCCCAGGAGAGAACGGTGAAGAGGGATACCTCGAGGGTTTCATTTTAGATATCACCGATCGCAAACGAGCCGAGACCGAACGCCAACAACTCGAAGAACGTTATAATCAAAGCCAAAAACTTGAAGCCATCGGCCAATTGGCCGGAGGTGTGGCACACGATTTCAACAACCTGCTGACGGTAATCCTCGTGCGCGCCGAAATGGCGCTCCGCAAAGTAAAAGCTGGCGACCCGGTTCATGCGGCCTTGCGTGAAATCCATGACGCCGCTGAACGATCAGCGGGCTTGGCGCGACAACTCCTAACCTATGCCCAAAGGCAACCGGTCAAAACCCGCGCACTGCCATTGAATGCCTCCATCGAAGCGGCGCTGCCCATGCTCAGGCGACTCATCGGCGGTGACATTCGCTTGGCGTGGTCGCTTCCACCCGACCCGTGGCTGGTCGCCATCACGCCGACCCAAATCGACCAAATTCTCGTCAACCTCTGCCTGAATGCGCGCGATGCCATGCCGCTTGGCGGCAAGATCCGGATTGAAACGCACAAAATCCAACTCGATGCCGAAGATTGCCGCACGCGACCAGAATTGAACCCGGGAGATCATGTCGTCCTATCGGTCGCGGACACCGGCACAGGGATGGACCGCAACACCCTCGCGCGGCTGTTCGAACCATTTTTTACCACCAAAGGCATCGGCAAAGGCACCGGCCTCGGCTTGCCCACCGTGCATGGCACGGTGCGCCAACTGCGAGGCATTATCGAAGTCGACAGCGAACCCGGCAAAGGCACCGTCTTTCGGATATTCTTCCCCCGCGTCAAAATCGACTCACAGGTGGAAGAGCAAAGAGAAGTGGGGGGGGCAGGTTGGCCTCCGGGCATCATGAACGCACTCCCGGCGGCTCAAGGTGAAACCGTACTCATCATCGATGAGGACCCCGGGTTGCGGAGACTCGCCGCCGACATTCTGACCAATTTGGGTTACATGGTTCTTGAGGCCCACGGGAGTGAGTCCGCAGAAAAATTGGCACACGAGCACGAAGGCGACATCCACCTGATTCTCAGCAATGATGAAACAGAAGGGGGGAACCGCGGCTTGACCCAGCGCCTGCGCACCATGCGACCAAGCGCCGCGCACCTGAGCATGTCGGGCACGCCGATGACCGCACCAACCGAGGCGACCTCCCTGCAACGATTTGTGGTCCGTAAGCCTTTTTCGACCGCCGAACTCGCCATCAAGGCGCGCGAAGCCATCACCAGCATCAGCGTGTCATCACAAAATGGCGTATCGGGCGCCCACAACACCACGGGTCCCTAAACGATGGACATGTGGACTTTCAATGAGGTCCGCCTAGAGAACAACACCAGGCGGGATCACCACGCGCATCACAACTTTACCCGCGCGGCCTAGGCGTACATCCATCCCGACCCCACTGGCGACGGGAATCGCATCGGTGGCTTTCCAAGTCATGTCGACCACAGACTCTTCGGTCACTTTCGCGGTGCCTAGGTCGAGCGTCATCTCCCCTTGGTACAGCAAGCGCTCAGGGGTAACCCCCACGGTGTCGCCTTCCACATACCCATAGTTCGAAACCAGAAAAACCCGATTGCTGATGCTCCCGTAGTCATGGCTGACAACGGCCGGGCGATCCAAAGCGCTGGATGCGGGTTTGAAAAAAAGCTTCCCCCCTGCCCCCATCAGTTTGCCCGAATCGGCGAGGATAAACTGGTCTCCCCCTGAGGTGGTGGAGTTCCACGCCGGAGATTTCTCGGTCACATACGTACCTTCCACCAACAGTTCGAGACGCGTGTGATAGAGGGTACGCAATGCGCGCGCTGATCCGGGAATGCCGTCCGCTTCAATGAACTCAGGAAGGCGAAACCGCGCTTCCACAACGGCGTACCGTGGGTCAACAGGCAGACACCCATCCAAATATTCATACGCGTCCATATCCTCTACATCAAGAGTGCCCGCATAGCGAACCGAATCCTGTGCATCATAGACTTTGACGTCGATCTTCCAAAATTCACTCGGCGTGATTTCATACCGTAACTGAAGTTCCTGCCGATACACCGACTCCGTGGTGAGGTAGGCAGGTTCACGCGAGAGCTTGCTCCCTGTGGATGTGATCGTATCGCGCAACGTTTCTCCATTGGCCGCCGTCATGGTGACAACCGCACGCGCCAAGGTGACAGCCGCCTTCCCTAAGGACGCGGGCGCATAGTTGCGACCGTCCGCACCGATTTGCAAAGTGAGCGACAACCGTCCGAGGCGCGGCGTACCGCTGCCGTGAGGTTCGGTGGAGAAACAACCATTCAGGAAAACCACAGCCAACAAGCCCACAGCGCAGTGGATGAGCGGCAGACAGAGCCTGATGGAATTCGGCCGGCGTTTGGTTTTAAGCGAAACGCGAGGCAGCCGTGCTGCTGTCAAGGACGACAACATGTTTCGACCCTTCGGGGAGGTGGAGTAGGAAGCATTCAAACAAGGACAAGAGAGGACATCGTCCGTACGTCCTTCGATTCGACTTCGTCCACAGCTCCTTAAGGCCGCAACGTTTTATGTTGATCAAAGTTCTTAGGCCAGGCTACACTGCAAACATAGGGTAAAGACCCTATTGAGAAGGCCTTTATTTCAAATAAAAGATTTTGCGCCACCGAAACTTTACCTCGTCCTGACCATTTGCTCCGTTCTACCTTTTAACTCATGTCTATCGTGCTTTCACCACTCCCGGTACACCTTGAACGTGCCGCGCAGGCGCTACGCGCCGGCAAATTGGTGGGTCTGCCGACCGAAACGGTGTACGGTATGGCAGGTGACGCGCTCAACCCGACCGCACTTGCAGGCATTTTCGAAATCAAACGACGCCCCTTCTTCGACCCTTTGATCGTTCACATCGAACGGTTTGAAGACGTCTCCACGCTTTGTCGCGAACTGCCGCCCCATGCAGAACGGTTGATGCAACACTTCTGGCCCGGCCCCCTGACCCTTGTGCTCCCCAAGGCCGAGGTCGTGCCTGACTTGGCCACCGCCGGGCTTGACACCGTAGCCCTCCGCATGCCGGCGCATCCGGTTGCCCGCGCGCTGCTGCGCGCCACCGGGCGCCCCTTGGCCGCTCCGAGCGCAAACCCCTTCGGCAACCTTAGCCCCACCACCGCGGCGCACGTCGCCGACGCCTTTGCGGATGATCGTACGGGATTGCTCGACTGCATCCTTGACGGCGGTGCCTGCGCCGTGGGTGTGGAGTCGACCGTGGTCGGATGGGAGAATGGGATACCCGTGCTATTGCGCGCTGGCGGCGTTTCGGTGGAAGCATTGGAAGCCGTGCTCGGAATCCACGTTCACAGCCCCACAGTTCAAGAGTCCTCCCCGCACGGCCCATCGGCCTCGCCGGGGGCCTTGCCGTGGCACTACGCACCACGAACACCGCTGCGGGTGCGCTCAAGCGGGCAAGACTCTCCGTTCGATTCAACACATTCTGAATCACGCGTCGGGCTGTTATGGTTCGGGCCAGAGGCGAATCCGCCTGGTTACGCACAGGTGGAAAATTTGTCGCCGCAGGGTGATTTGCGAGAAGCCGCCGCGCGGCTTTTCGCCGCTCTCCATAGACTCGATGCCGGCGGCCTGGCCCGCATTGAGGTGCGCCTTGTGCCTGAGGAGGGCTTGGGGCGCGCCGTGAATGAGCGGCTTCTAAAAGCCGCCGCCGCCCCCGCCCAGCGTTAACCGCTTACTTCAGACCGGCGCGGTAATCGTGCACGCGATCCCACCCGGCGGGGGGAATCACAGCCCCTAAAACCTGTACCACCTCAGACCCGATTTTCGAGGCTAGGTTCGCGGAGTTTTCAAGGCTTAAGTCGTGGTTGAGGCCATATAAAAATCCAGACGCCCACAAATCGCCGGCGCCAGTGGTATCAATGGCTTTAACCACATGCGCCGCCACTTCGACGCGATCTTGACCGCGACCGATGAGCGCGCCAAGCTTACCACGTTTCACCACGGCGGTCTCAACCTTGGCCGCAAAGTGTTCGAGTGACTCGGATTCCCCAAGCCCGGTATAGGCACGCGCCTCGTCTTCATTCGCGAGCAAAATATCGATCCGCCCTTTGGCGAACAGTTCGTCGAGGTACTCACGCATGGCTTCCACCACTTGGAACGAACCTAGATCGAGGGCGACGCGCACTTTGTGGGCACGAGCCAGTTCAAGAACCTTCTCAACAACGGGTCGGTTGAATAGGAGGTAGCCCTCCAAATGAACCAAGGCGGCATCAGAGATGTCCGCTTCGGCGATATCGCTCTCGCTCAGCGCCGATGCCGCGCCGAGGAAGGTAAACATGGTGCGTTGGGCGTCGGGCGTCACAACGGAAAGCACGTGACCCGTGCCCGTGTCGCCGGTGACGCGCACTCGTTCCTCGACACCAGCCAGACGGAGACCTTCACGGAAGGTTTGGCCGAGTGCGTCATTGCCCACGCGACCGATCATGCGGGCACGGCCGCCTAGGCTCCCGACCCCCACAATCGTGTTTGATGCAGAACCACCCGGGGACGATTTGACCCCGCGAGAGGCCCCTTCGAGGGCAGCGCGGATGACGGGAGCGTCGACGAGTGTCATCCCCCCCTTTTCAGCCCCCATTTTGCCCAAAAACTCGTCATTTTCCTCAACCAGCAAATCCATGAGCGCAGCGCCCACACCCACTATGACCGGACCTTGAGACATTGAAGAACTCCTGAAAGAGGAAAAGTTCAATTCTAGCAACCCAAATGACGGACGTTTATCCCGAGGGCTTTAAAGTTTCCTGCCCCTAATCCGAGGTCTAGACCGTATATTAACCCTCGTTAAAACCTATTTTTCGCCACCCGAAAGGCGCCATTGCGGCTTGAGCCCACCGATGCTGGGTCCCGCAGTAAAATCCGCAAAAAGCCCGCATGCCGATCAAATTTCCCCTCTCTGTCTCCCGGCGGGCCCTTCCCACGCTGACAATTTGGCGCGCCTCGCACGGCGTTGGCCGTATCGCGGCCATTTTTTTGGCCTTATGTGCGGGCGCTCCCGCTACAGCCCAATTACCCCAAACCACCTCCGCGGGTTTGGGCGCTCTGGCGGATTCTTCAGCGGTGGCCCCGTCGGACACTGCGGCTGCCCCCGCGGAATCGCCTGGGGCTCCAACACCTTCCCCCACCCCCTCGCCGTCAAAGTTCCGTCTTTACAACATCCAAGATGAAAAACTGCTGACCGAGTTATGGAAGCATGCCGGTCGAGAGGGATCACCCGAGCCTGGCCGCTACCAAGTATTGATGCTGGGCGGGGATACCCCGCAATTGTTGTTGCTCCGGGATGGCACTCAATCGGGTTCGTTATCTCCGGAAACGCAGGAGTGGCTGCGGGATCGCATGCGCGGCGATGCGGGGCAGGATCAGAACGGGGCGACGCGGACCTTAGGGTCGGGCTTTTGGGGCAATTTCTGGAACCCGGTCGACTGGATGGCCCCTTACCAATGGAAGACGGGGTTGGAGGCGGCCGTGCGCATCGATGGGGCCACGTTCAGTCATACCACACCGCTCCTTGGCGAACATTACGACTTGGGTTTTTCGCAACGGCCGCTCGCGTGGTTGACGACCGACGTGAGTGCGCACGTCAGTCGTTATAGCGGTGGACCGTACCGCAACCTTTACAACCCGACGGACAATGATTCCGACTGGAAGGGATGGTCAAACTATTCGCCCTGGTGGACGGCGGCCGTCGGCGTGCCGGGTATCAAATGGGAAGTGACCTTGTCGAACCGCGAGTTTCCAGAATATTTCTGGCTCGACCCCGAAGCTGGCGAAGGTTCCTTTCAACTCGGACTCGCACGAGCGGGGTTGCCGATCGATACGTCCGAATTCAGTGACGGCGTGGTGATGAAGCGGTGGAACTCTCAAGGCGCAAATCCGAGGCCGTCGAATAACAACGTCGCACATTCGCTCCACCTCAAAGCCGGCAACCTCCGCTACATGGCTCACTTCGATCGGGACGTGTACAAAGCGGTCATTCAACAATTCATGTTCGAGGAGATTCGCGCGCCGTTTGGCCAATGGGCCATTGGGTTTATTACCACTGAAGGCGCATCCCATAGCCGCCTGCGGCTTGACTTGTTTCCATGGAACACGCAGGTAGGACCTGAGGCGGCCAAGTTACGCACGAAGGCTTTTCTGTTACGCGTGAACCTCGATTACCGCGATGGCTCGACCTTCCGCATCGGCCTTTCCACCAACATTCTGCTCGACTCCCCCACGTTGCGCCCCGGAGAAACACCATGAATACCGTACACCGCTCCATCCCTTCGCCCCTGCGTCACGCCACCGCCACATTGTCGCGCGTGAGACGCATGCTCAAGATCGCCACCTTGGTGCCGGTACCCGTCATTATCATCGCCGCGATTGCGATGGTGACCGTGAATGTGTTCGTGTTTCAAAACGCGTTCCTGGCATTGTTCCTCGGTATCATTTTCGTGGTGTTCGGAGCCGGGCAGCTCATCGCACTGAAGCAACTGCGCGCCATGCGCGGCTCCCTCGCCAGTGCGGAAAAAACCATACAGGCTATGATTGAGGCGGGGGCGGAACCAGACCTTGAGGCCTTGCGAGACCGTTTAAACACGGAGGTTCCCGAAGGGCCTATCCGCGACCTGGTGTTGCGTTGGACGGAGCTGGGGGTGGATGGCCGCACAGATGGCTACGAAATGCTTTTGGATGACGCCTTGGATCGTCGCGCCATCCTCGACAATCGCATGTTGGGTTTGCATGGGACCATTAACCGCACAACGCTCAAGCTTGGCTTCTTGGGAACCCTGATCGGTATCATTCTGACGTTCCCCCCGATGAAGCGCGCCGTACTCGGGTTGTCTGATAGTGATGGCGAACTCAAGTTCATCCGCGATATCGCGCTCGCCATTGATGGCGATCAGTATGCCATTCTCAGTACGCTGATCGCGACGGGTTTGTCGATCCTCGTTGAATTCGTCACCATCCAAACCTTGGAACGCATTCTGAACGGGTTTGATTTAGTCCAGTCTGACGTGAACGACTGGAACACGGTCTGCCTGCAGCCGGCAGTGGCGCGCCGCCGCCAAGGCGCCGATCTCGAGCACAGCAATGCTCGTATGGAACTGGCATTGATCCAAGCCCAACAAACCATGGAACAACACCTCGCCGGTTTGACGGTGGCCATGCGCGAAGCCGCCCGACAGTTGGGCCAAGTGGTCGATCTTCAAGCCTCTGTGGGCAAACGACTCGAAGAGTTCGCCGGCTACGACCGACTTGTGGCGGCCATGGCCCAGTCGCAACTCACGCTTGAAATGAACATGAAGGGCATCAACGATACGGTCAGGGCATCCACATCCCAAATCGACGCCGTGTCGCAGTCGCAAGCACAGCTTGCCCTGCGCGTGACCGAATTGAGCGAGTACGAACGTCAGTATCGCGCATTTTTGTCCGCCAAGGAGAAGGCCTCAGCTCCCGATAACCTGCGCGGGTCTCGCTAATGCGCCGGAGACAACGACGCCCCTCTTCGCATTCGATGCAGGGAGACGGCACGAGCTTTGAAGAAGTGCTCACGGTGATCACCGTGCTGCTCCTCCTGCGCGTCGTATTTATGGTGCCGATGGTCAACCTCGATAAGGCCAAGACCGTCACGGCGAAAGAAGATTCCTATTGGCCCGCGGCGGTGTCGCACCTATTAAACACGCCGTCGCCGGACGATGCGGGACGCGCCTATCGCGCGGCGTTCGGCCTCCGCGGCGAAACCGTGATTGTGTCGGATGATGGTGACGAACTCTACGTCGAAGCGGTTTCGTCCGACAGTAGCCTGCTGGTCATCCATCACGTCCCCACCATGCGCGAGTTCGTGGCGATGCGTGTGCAAGGCATGGGCAGTTCGCGCAGCTTCCGGCGCGGCCGATTGCTTTGGAGCGAGGCGGAACGCGAGTGGTTCGTGGGCGCCGATACGGTCGATTACGGCTCGCATGCCTCATCTGTAAAAATGGAACGTGACTATCGGGCCTTCACACAGCGCGAGCGAGGGTACTGACATGACGTTCCGGTGGCGCACACTCCTGCTCCTGATGGCACTCCTGTTGGGGTTGTCCTCGGCGCGCAATGGCGGCGAAGCGCTCAACCACTACGGCCTCGTGACGCTTTCGGACAATGCCGTGGGCGCCCGCTTAGCGGCGCGCTTCAAAGCGCGTGGTCAACCCGTGTTTCTGGTGCATGACCTCAATGCCGGTCTCGGCCAGAACGATATCATGCGGTTTACCGATAAGGCCGTATTGATCGATGGTGATGTGTGGTCGACCTTACAGGCCGAAGGTGCGCTTGAAAAGCTCCGTACCGCACCGCTGGTGCGGGTGCAAGGCCGCGCCACCTCCGCCATCTGGGGGCAGCGCGCGGGTCTTGTGAGCGGAGATCGTCAACGTAAAGCGTTCAAAGTGGGCGCCGAACTGTTGCGCGTGTTGGAAGAAAATTTTGGTGGTCCGCCGCAAGGTCAACAAATGACCGTGATCTTCGAACAAGATCACCTGACCTTGCTGGCGCCCTCGGCATTCTTAGATCAGTTACGATTCTCCGCCGTGCGTAAGGTCGCCGAATCGGGTAAACCGTCGATCATTTCCACGCCGCCCGACTCCAACCTTTTTGCTGGGGAGCCGTTCGACTTTCAAATCTGGGCAGCGGACCCTACCGACCCTTCCGGTGAGCTCACCTATCAACTCACCGGCGAGCCACCAGCGGGCCTGACGTGGAATGCGGCCACCCATACCCTATCCGGTAAGCCGGCGGGCCCAGGCCGTTGGCGGCTTTCGGCCACGGTGCAAAACTCCGGCGGGTTCCGTGATACGCTCGTGTTCGTCTTACGCGTGCGCGCCAACCAAGCCCCCGTCCTCGCCGGAGAACCTCGTGCCGTGGCCGTAGCCGAACGCGAGTGGCGTTTCGCACCCCTGATGGCCGACATGGACCACCCCGGGTACGCGCTCAAAGTTCGCCCCGGGGTACTCCCCCCCGGCATGTTTTTTAACCCCGAAAGCGCCTCGGTTCGCTGGGTTCCTCCCTCGTCATTGGTGGGCACCAGACAATCATTCTCGCTCCAAGTCGAAGACGTGCTGGGCGCCACACGCGAATTCAAATACGCGGTGCAGGTTGTCGCCAAAGCAGGCATCCTCTTATCCGAAGGCGTGAAAATCGAGTTGCCTTGGGATACGCTTATCAATGGCCGTACCTACGTGTGGAAAACCGGCGCGATCAGAACGGCGTGGGCCGGGCAAGGCATTCAACTGTTGGGGATCGAAGGGTCTGAGAGCACCGTCCTGACCGGCGATAGCTTGGTCGTCAAACCCACCAAAGCCGGGATCCATCAACTTGATTTTCGGTTCACCGCCCAAGGCGTTCCCCTTTCACAAAGCCTGTTCCTGTACGTAAAGGAAGATCAACCTCCCGAATTCGTCACCGAACTTCCCGACTGGGATCTTCACATCGGCGAGGAGTCTCGTCGCTATCGACCCGTCGCCATTGACCCCGAAGGCGAAGACGTCACGGTCACGGCTCAGTTCGACCCCGAAAGCCCGATCGCGTGGGATGGCAAACGGTTGCAGTTCGACCCACGCGCCCGTGGGGCCTACCCGGTTCACCTGCGGGCGGAAGACGCCGGTGGCAAGAGCGCCGACCAATGGCTCGTATTTGAGGCCGAGCCCGTGCGCGCAGGCTCCCACTTTATTGTGGAAAGCCGCGTGCATGGCGAGTTCACGGCGTGGACGACCACATTGGATTTCGGCACGGGGCGCATCGGCTTATACAGCCCGAACTTGAGTTACGGAACGATCCCCTGGTCGTACTGGATGTATAAAGAGACGCCCTACATTTTCTTCGGCGGCAACCTCATGGGCCGCAAAGCCGAAGCGCTCGATCGCAAACTCTGGGCTGACGTTGGGTTCGCGTTCCGAAACCCGGCTCCTCGCGTGTATGCCGGCGGTATCTACACAAGGCTCAATGGCGAATGGCACTTCCCCGGTTCGACATTATCCTGGATTGAGATGGAAGTCACCGGCCATATCCATCAACTCATGGTGGCCACCGACAGTGCCATGTTCGCCACCATGATGCGAGACCCCAACGATATCATTTCACGCGATACGTTATCGCGAAACGGTACGCTGAGCAAAATCATCCGCGAAGGTTTCCGGCAAGACAACGTGCGCTTTTACTCGCGCATTGAAGCGCTTGGCCCCTTGGGCTGGGGCATCTATGCCGGGCCCTCTATGTGGCGGGATGATGTCGTGATCGCCCAGGAACATTATCAGCGCTTCGGCGGAGCATTGCGATTCAAAAGCACCACGGATTCGGACCTCTATCAGTTCACGCTGCGTGTCGGTTGGGGGCCCGGTGGTGACGGATGGGGCGCCTACGGCTCGATGCGACTCGCCTTCGGGATGCTCTACTAGCCCATCGCACTACGCCACGCGGGCCTCAGCGGGCCCGCGAACAAAGCCCGGTGGTATAACTTTTGACTTATTGTCGCGAATCCCCTGCCCTCCACCAAGTGCAACGCGCCGCCAATCTTGTTAGGATTGCCTTGAACACTCACCAGAAGTGAGCGTCACGTCGGGTGTGGCCCTGCCACAATCCGGCACGGACCCTGCAAATTTGTGAATACGTGCGAATCCTCGTGAATCGCACGGACTGCCCCTGGAGAGTCTTGGCATGAGACAGATCACCAA
>JBIIWL010000248.1:0-3333 GCA_044338885.1 Fibrobacteria bacterium | reverse complement strand
CGTAAAATCGCCGTCGTGGGCTTGGGCTATGTGGGCTTACCCATCGCCGTGCACTTCGGGAAAAAAGGGCCGGTGACCGGTTTCGACATTCATGCTGCACGCATCGAAGATCTTAAACAGGGGTTCGATCGCAATCGTGATTTAGCGCCTTCCGCATTTGAAGGCTCGCAGGTGACTTTTACCGCCGACCCATCGGCATTGCGCGCGGCGGATTTCATCATTGTGACCGTGCCGACACCGGTGGACGGAGCAAACCGCCCCGACTTTACCCCACTGCGCAAAGCATCGACGACTGTGGGCCAAAATCTGACCAAGGGTGCGATCGTCGTGTTCGAGAGCACGGTGTACCCCGGGGCCACGGAGGAGATTTGCGTGCCCATTTTGGAGCGCGAGTCGGGCCTTGTGTGCGGTGCCGATTTTAAGGTGGGCTATTCGCCCGAGCGGATTAACCCCGGTGATCATGAACACACGTTCACGAAGATCACCAAGGTGGTGTCGGGCATGGACGAAGAAACGTTGGAGACTGTGGCTGCGGTGTATGCGAGCGTGGTGACCGCTGGCGTGTACAAGGCGGCGTCGATCAAGGTGGCTGAGGCCGCGAAGGTGATTGAGAACACGCAACGTGATGTGAACATTGCGCTGATCAACGAACTGGCTTTGATCTTTCAGCGCGCGGGGATCGATACGCAGGATGTGTTGGCCGCGGCCGGGACCAAGTGGAACTTTCTGCGCTTTCAACCCGGCCTTGTAGGCGGGCATTGCATCGGCGTGGACCCGTACTACTTGACTCACAAGGCCGAAGCCCTCGGCTACCACCCGCAAATGATTCTCTCAGGGCGTCGCATCAACGACGGCATGGGTGCCTATGTGGCCCGGGAGACGTCTAAACTGGTGCTGCAAGACGGCCGCGCACGCTTCGACCAAGGTCGCCCTGTGATCACGGTGCTGGGTTTGACGTTTAAGGAAGATGTGCCCGATCTGCGGAACAGTAAGGTGGCCGATATTCTTGCCGAACTGAAAACGTATGGCTTTGATGTGCAGGTCGCCGACCCGTTGGCCTACCCGGAAGATGCGGTACGCGAGTATGGGGTCACACTGACACCACTGGACGAGCTGAAGCCCGCATTGGCGGTGGTGGTGGCGGTGGCTCACAAACCGTTTAAAACCTTGGGCTGGTCGGGGGTCACGTCGTTGCTGCAGGGGGGCCACGGCGTGGTCGCCGACGTGAAAAACCTGCTCCCGCGCGAGGGCGTGCCCGAAGGCGTGAGGCTGTGGAGGTTGTGAGACGTCTCATCATCGCAGTGACGTGATGATCGACCGGGTGGCAGCACGAAGGCCGCACTCGGTTAGCGCGCGAGAACGAAACGTTGCGAGTGCTTAAAGCCGGGAGCCGTCAGATAGGCGTAGTAGACGCCCTGGACCGCCCGTTTACCCTGAGCCGTCTCGATGTTCCACCGGAAGACCACTTCGGGGGCTTGCGGCCCTGATCGGGGCGTCAAGCGCGCGACGCGCACGCCTCGAGCATCAAGAATGTCGAGCGTGCTACCGGCCAATACTCCAGGCCAGAAGAACTCGATGCGCGCGTCCAATTGCACGAGAGACAGCGCGCTAAAGCGGGGCTCGATGATTCCCCGACGTACGCGGATCGAAAGCGGTGTTTCTCGTTCGTCAAGCTGCATCAAAAAGGCAACCAACTGTTCTTTTTCTTGCCGCGTTAAGTGTTGAGTGCGGCCGTGACGGTCGCTTGCGTTTTGGGTCGAAATCACATCGAGCAGCGTGGCCGCAGCGCCATCGTGCAAATACGGGCCACCCTCCCAAACACCCAGCAACGTGGGCGCATCAATGCCTCGCAGGTTCGCGCCCAGGCGTTGACCCGAAGAGGCCTTAAGCGTTCCCACATCATGGAGCAAGTAGCCTTCTTGCGACAGCACGCTGTTGCTTAAAAATATGGAAGGCAAGGTCGGAACTGCGGAGTAGGCCAATTTGCCAAGGCCCACATCGCCGCTATTGGTGTAGCGCGGCGGGGCATGACACGAAACACAGCCGACATCAGCGCGATGAAAAATCGCTTCGCCAGCGCGGGCATCGGGTGTCAACAAGCCGTCGCTCGTGCGAAACGGGCTAGGGCGAATACGTGTCAAGGATTTGACGTAAGCACTCAGCGCATCCAGCTCGTTAGAAAGGCCGACTTTTGAACCGCCAAGAGGTGTGTCTCGACCCACGGTGTGATATTCATCGTCGGGGATGAACCCGGATCCGCCGACGTCATTGCGGATATCACCTTCGAAATCTTGAACCTCATCAAAGTTGGCCGACCAATGAAGCGGGCCGTGCCCGAGCCCGGCGCGCCCCCAAAGCGAGGGTGTACGACGCAACCCCTCACCTTTGTGTGTGAAATCCCACACTCGACCGTCAGTACCACCACCATCGAGGTGGCATACCACACAGCTCAGGTACCCGTCTTTACTCATGCGTGTATCGGCGGAGTTATAAAACAGTTGTTTTCCGCGCAGCACCGTGGGCGTTAAGCGTTCGGTCTCAACGGTTGACAACAAAGCGCGACGAGGAACTTGATTCGAGGCGCCCGCAGCGCTGACATCGTAAACACCCACTTGTCGCGACAGGTAGTAGTGCACGTATAGCAAGCTGTCGTTTGCAGAGAGCACCAGCCCGTCAGGAGCCAATTCACTCGTGCTGTTTTCAGTGATCACGGAGGTCACGTTTTGACCGGTGGACCCGTTCAAAATCACGGTGTGGTTGGAGGAGCCCGTGGTGACAAAGGCCAACGTACCCGCACGGTTGAAGGTTACGGCGTTCGCCAACCCACGGTTATTCAAATCCAAACGCAGCGGCGGCTCTTCGAGCCCGGTGCCGAGATGAATTTGCCCCACGGCGGTGCGAACGGTGCTCTCAAAGGTTGGTGCGATTCGCCGTGTGGGATCGGTTGATTGTAAGCCACGACGTATGTTGTCTTTTTTAAAAGGCACCCATGCGAACTGACCATCTGGCGACATCGCAGGGGCTGCCACAGCGTTGGGAGCACCGCCTCCCCCACTTTCGGTGTCAGGACTATTGTCGTAAGGCAGGTTGATGGTGCGGATCAGCGCGAAGGGTGAGGTTCCCACCTCGGCTACCGTACCCTGAAGACCGCGCGAGATATAGCGGGTCACATAAAGGCGCGTGCCGTCGGCGCTCATGGCAAGCCCTCGTGCGGAGCTGAATAATGGCAGAGTATCGGTAACCATGAACGTGTTGGCGTTAACACGGACAATGCCAGCACCCGCTTCGAGACTGACGTAAGCCATGACTCCATCGGGGGCGAACACGATGCCG
>JBIIWL010000247.1:0-3338 GCA_044338885.1 Fibrobacteria bacterium | reverse complement strand
GTCGATGGCTTCGGTGTGCGGCGGTTCGCTGTCGCTCATGGACGCGGGCGTGAAGATCAAGGCCCCGGTTGCCGGTATCGCCATGGGCATGGTTTCCGACGGCGCACGTTACGTGACGTTGTCCGACATCAACGGCACCGAAGATCACCTCGGCGACATGGACTTCAAGGTGTGCGGTACCGAAAAGGGTATCACCTCCTTCCAGATGGACATCAAGATCCGCGGCATCACCGCAGAGATGATGAACGAAGCGCTGACGCAGGCCAAGGCCGGCCGTCTGCACATCCTCGGCAAGATGAACGAGGCCCTGCCGGCCGCGCGCGATCTGTCGAAGAACGCACCCGCCATCTTGCAGCGTCAGATCCCGACCGAAAAGATCAAGGAATTGATCGGCCCGGGCGGCAAGATCATCCGCGGCATCCAAGAGACCTCTGGCGCCACTGTCGATGTCACCGATACCGGCATGGTCACCATCGCAGCCCCGCATCGCGGCAACGCGCTGCTCGCGCTCAAGATGATCAACGAACTGTTCGCCGAAGCCGAAGTGGGCAAGGTGTACAACGGTAAGGTCAAGGGCATCACCACCTTCGGCGCGTTCGTGGAAATCCTCCCGGGCAAAGAAGGCCTCGTGCACATCTCCGAGCTGGCACACCAGCGCGTGGAAAAGGTCGAGGACGTGTTGTCGATGGGTGACGAGCTCGAAGTCAAGTGCATCGGCGTCGACCCGACCGGCAAGATCAAGCTCAGCCGCAAGGCTTTGCTGCAAGGCGCGTAAAACCGCCGGTCTCACGTCCCTTCGCTCAGGCGAGCGGACGCGACCTCTCCTTCAAGCCCCGCATATCCTTACGGATGGTGCGGGGCTTTTTTGTATCCCTTCTCCCCTGCCCTCTTAGGATCGCATGGTGGAGGAATCGGAAACGCGTGAGAATCATGTTCGCGAGTATGCGTTAGACCCAGACAGACTTTAAAGTCGACCGGAATACACAATGGCCGCTTCAAAAAAACCGACACCTGCCGTAGGGCCTCAGCGTACTCTTCTTGAGAACGGCCTCTGGGTCGCTACGGAATATTTGCCACACGTGCGTTCCGCCAGCCTCGGCGTGTACCTCGACACCGGCTCGCGCGATGAAGCACCTGACTCGAGTGGCCTCGCGCACTTCTTTGAACACATGGTGTTCAAAGGCACTCCCAAGCTCGGCCCGCTTGAAATTGTGCAACGCTTTGAGGCCACCGGCGGCCAAGTGAACGCGTGGACGTCGAAAGAACAAACGTGCTTTTACGGCAAGGTCGTCGACAGCGAAGCCCAGGGCGCACTCGACGTGTTGCTCGACATGGTGTTCAACGCCAAGTTCGACGCCACCGACGTCCGTAAAGAAAAAGACGTGGTGATTGAAGAGATCCGCAGCGTCAACGATTCACCCGACGAGCTCGCTCACGAACTGTTCGCACAAGCCTCGTTCGGCGGCCATGCCTTGGGACGCCCGATTGCCGGCACGGAGAAGAGCGTAAAGGGCCTGACAGCGGCACTCTTGCGCGGTCACCGCGATGCGGCGCGCGCCGCGACCCCAGCGGCCGTGGTGGCCGTGGGTCGCGTCGACCACGACGAGGTCGTGGCGCGGGTGCGCCGGTACTTTAAGCTCAGGGCGAGCAATAGCTCGCCCTTACAGACCTCCGTACGGCCGCAGCGTGCTGCGGCCTTGCGATCATCCGCCGCACCTAAGGCCACAGCGCGCGCCGGTCGTGCGCCGCTGGCGCGCGAAGCCGCCGTGTACCGCCCCCGCCACATCATCAAGATGCGCGATGTGCAACAGGCGACGGTGGTCATCGGCGGCGAAGGGTGCGGCGCGCGCTCTCCCGATCGTTACCCGCTTTTGCTGTTGCATTGCGTGCTCGGGGATGGCATGAGCTCGCGCCTGTTTCAAAACCTGCGAGAGACACACGGCCTGGTGTACAGCATTTACACCAACCCCGAGTTCCTTTCACGCGAGGGCATGTTCGGGATCGGGTTTGCGACCGACGCCGCCCAGGTGCCTAAGGCCATTCGCGAAATCGGACGAGAGCTATCGCGCGTGTGCGATGAGGGCCTGTCGGCCACCGACCTGAAGCGCGCCAAAGAAAACATCAAGGGCAGCGTCTTGCTCGGCCTTGAATCTACCGGCTCGCGCATGTCAGGTTTGGCGCGCCGCGTGCTTGGCGACCGCTGGGACGAAACCCCCGATAAGATTCTGGAAAAGGTCGATGCGGTCACGCGTGCTGATATCCTCCGCTGCGCCCGCCAGTACCTTAAGCCACAAACGTGGGCTTCAGCCGCCGTGGTCCCCAAGGGCTTTAAAGTTGATCTGGGAGCACTCCTCTCAAAGGCCTAAAGAGTGATGGGGGGTGATCGGGGGCGTGAATCGCCTGGGGGATCCGTTTCTGGATGTACCGCACACTCATGGTTTCGGACCCAGTCTCGCGACCGAACAGACTTCGGCTTGGCCATCGTAGCGGATGATTGAAGGCCATCGGGGTCTCTCTACCGTTGCCCTGCCAAGGGGGCGAGGGGGCAACTTTTACCTGAAGGCTTTCCCTGTATCCGGGGCCCTGTTACGCGGTTCAGTTTTTAAAACTGAACCCGGCCTGATGGCAATTTAAACAGTACATTGTGGCTATGACCATGCAAGCTTGGCCCAACCACCACCACGCAGTCCCCTATTCAGACGACGACCTCCAATCGCCTTTGATTGCTGAATTTCAGCACGTGAAGGCCTCACAGGATCGTGGACTTGCATGGTCGAATCTAACGCCCCGTGAAGTGCTCACAAAGGTCGGGGTTTTGCAGGAACGACCGGGGGAGGTCAACCCCATGCTTTCCGCTGACGGCCTTTTGCTCTTTGGGACTGAAGACGCGCTAGCCCGGCAGTTCCCCTTCCTCAAAACCTCTGTTTTGTGGTCCAATACCTCAAAAAATCACGAAAAATCGGTTGTCCTGCCACGAAACCTACTCCAGGCCGCCCACCAGTTTGCAGGCCTTTTGGAGGAGGCGTTTCCACAAGACCGTGATGAGTCGCCCCGCGACCATGCAAGTCTCGCTCACGACATTTTTAAGCAGTGGTTTACCACGATGCTTCATACTCGCGATTATACCCAAGTACGACCGGCTCGGTTTGTGAGCCAGAACGGGTATGTCGTCCTCGAATACCCTAAAAAACAGGTTTCTGAGAGCGAAGGCGAGCGGGATTTGATTCAGACCGTGGTCAGCACCCTTCAGCCGACCATGCAAGTAGGGCAACCAAGCCAGCAACAGATGCTCGAACATGCATGCTTTGGAATGACACCGATACGCATTGAGGGTCGTT
>JBIIWL010000246.1:0-3339 GCA_044338885.1 Fibrobacteria bacterium | reverse complement strand
CATCTCCGGGAATGTCGACGGATGAAGGTCCATTACCCCTTGCCCCCTTTCCTTCTCGCGAGCGATAGAAAGAGAGGGGAAGGGGGTGCCCGAAGAGCGAGGGTTGGCGGTGAGGACTATCCCAACACCTTCACAATGCGCGATACGGCCTCGATGACGTTCTCACGAATGCCAAAGGCTGAAAGGCGGAAGTAGCCTTCGCCACAGGTGCCAAAACCCGCACCCGGTGTCCCCACGACATGCGCCTCGTTGAGCAGCTTATCGAAGAAATCCCATGAGCCCAAGCCTGCGGGAGTCTTCAGCCAGATGTAGGGGGCGTTCACGCCGCCATACACCGTGAGGCCTGCGGCGGCTAAGCCTTCACGAATAATTTTTGCGTTCTCCATGTAATAGGCGATGTTATCCGCCACAGCCTTTTTGCCCGCATCCGAGAACACGGCTTCGGCGGCTTTTTGAATGGGGTAGGAGACACCGTTGAACTTGGTGGTTTGGCGACGCAGCCACAGGCCGTGCACGCCGACGAGTTCACCCTTGTCGTTGCGCGCCTTGAGGTCTTTGGGTACGACCGTATAAGCACAGCGCACACCAGTGAAGCCGGCCGTCTTGGACAAGCTGCGGAATTCAATCGCGACTTCACGCGCCCCAGGAATTTCGAAAATCGAGTGAACCTGGTTGGGTTCTTGAATGAAGGCCTCATAGGCCGCATCAAAGAGGATGATGGCTTCGTGTTCTTGCGCCCATTTGACCCACTGTGTGAGAGCCTCACGTGACATCAGCGCGCCCGTCGGGTTATTGGGTGAGCAGAGGTAGACGATGTCGGCCTTCACCTTGGGGAGTTCCGGTTCGAAGCCGTTATCGGCGGTGGTGGGCAGGTAGACCAACTGGCCATAGCGACCGTCGGCGGCCTCACCGGTGCGGCCGGCCATCACGTTGGTGTCCACATAAACGGGGTAGACCGGGTCGGTCACCGCGATCACGTTATCGAGGCCAAAGATCTCTTGAATGTTGGCGGTATCGCACTTCGAGCCATCGGAGACGAACACTTCGTCGGCGTCAACCTGTGCACCCTGAGACGTGTAGTGCGCGGCGATCGCATTTAAAAGGAAGTCGTAACCCTGTTCGGGGCCGTAACCACGGAAGCTGTCGCGAGCACCCATTTCATCGGAGGCGGCCTTTAAGGCGTCGACGATGGGGGTGGGGAGGGGCAGGACCACGTCACCGATGCCGAGGCGGATGATTTTCGCGTCGGGGTTCCTGGCGGCAAACGCGCGGACACGGCGACCGATTTCGGGGAAAAGGTATCCTGCCTGAAGTTTCTGGTAGTTCGAATTGATTTTGGCCATGGGAGGGAAAGATAGCGAAGAGCGGTCCGCTGTCAGCTTTCAGCGGTCAGGAAAACTCCACAACCCCATACTTTTAGGCGCCACAAGTTGATGTTTTTTCCAGCCTATACGTTTAACTCATTGATATAGAGCGATCTGCGTTCCTGAATGCTGACGGCTGAGCGCTGACAGCTACTTTCCGCCCCAAACCGCTATCTTTTAAAGCATGCCTCACACTTCTACGCCGTTTTTCCATGTTCTGAAAACCCAACATTTTGACCGCGCTTTGCTTGATGAATTGTGTGACCTGACCACGGCGGTGCGACGCGTGGCGAAGACGCGTGAGGGTTTGTCATTTCTCCGGGGTTTATTGGCAGACAAACGGGCGATGCTCTACTTCACCCAACCGTCCACGCGCACCTTCTTGAGTTTCAATAATGCGTGCCAACTCTTGGGCATTCAGACCAGTGAAATCCGCGATGCATCCACCTCGTCTGAAATCAAGGGCGAGAGCCTGCTAGATAGCTTGCGCACGTTTTCGTCCTACGTCGACGTGATCATCATGCGCACCAAAGAAGAAGGCCTGGCCGAGTCGGCCGCCAGCCTGTTTGATCACATCCGTCGCCCCGTACCGGTGCTCAACGCAGGCAGCGGTAAAGATCAGCACCCGACGCAGGCGCTGCTTGACATTTACACGTTGGAGCGCAGCTTCCGCCATCGCGGCGGCATTGAGGGTAAAACCATCGGCATGATGGGGGACCTCAAGCGCGGGCGCACCGTGCGGTCACTCAGCTACCTCATGAAGATGTACCCGGGTGCAAGCTTGGTCTTTATCGCCCCACCGGCCTTTAAGATGGAGGCCGACATCAAAACGCACCTCACCGAGCATGGCGTGCCCTTCATGGAGACCGAAGATATGGAATCGGTGTTGCCGACGCTCGATGCGCTCTATGTGACACGCATTCAAGATGAGTACGACCAAGGTGGCGAATCCTCCAAGGTTGACATCAGTCGTTTTAAGTTGGGCACCGCACATTTACCGCACATGAAGCCGGATGCGGTGATCATGCACCCACTGCCGCGCCGCGATGAGATTCATGCCGATGTCGACGAAGACCCGCGCGCCAAATACTGGCGTCAAGAACGTAACGGCATGTGGATGCGCGCGGCGATTCTGACCAAGATCTTTGGGGTCGATGGGCAAATCCCCCGGCACGCCGACGCCGATTCAATGGACGATTAACCGCATTCCCGAGGCGTGCTATCTGGGCGATTTGGAAATTCGCCCCCTCTCATTCGCCCTTTAAAACTGGCCCTTAACCAATCGCCAACCACCACGCCGCGGCGTAAGCCGCATAAACCCCCACAATTGAAGCCACCTGCCAGCGCAGGTTTTCAAATCCGTGTCGGCCGAGCCACAGGGCTACGGGGGCACATGCGGCCCCTAAGCCGAACCCGATAAAGTGAACCTTGATATCGGAGTTTTCGCCCAGCCCGGTCATCACGGCTAAAAAGAACGCCCCGAGCAGCGGGGTGATATTGCGCAAGCCCGGACGCAACCCGCGCGGGAAATGCTGCGTTTCGATGCCCGCGAGCAAGCCAAGACCGGCAAACACAACCGATGAAAACCCGAGCGAAAAGTAATGCGGGGGGGAGAGTGCGGCCACTATCCCATTGGACAAGGCGGCCGCGATGGTGAGCAGGAGCATCGAGGTGCCGGGCCCGCAACGCCGGCGGAGTAAGTTGAAGATGAAGTAGCCCGAGAGCATGTTGCCTAAGAAGTGCTCGGAGTCGGCGTGTAGGCTGGTGGCGGTGATCGTGCGCCACCATTCGCCGGTCAGAATGAGATCGGCCGCCGCACCACCGCGGCGTTCCATCCACACTTGCCAGGGTACACTCGCGGCCCAAAAAGAGAACAGCGCGGGGATCGCGAGGTGCAACACGGGTGAGAGGAACAATCCGAAGGGCGCGACCTCTGGGTCTTCCACCCGGTAGCCTTCGTTCTCGCGCGCGTGCT
>JBIIWL010000244.1:0-3343 GCA_044338885.1 Fibrobacteria bacterium | reverse complement strand
GTGATGTTGTGAGGCTGTGATGTTGTGAGGCTGTGATGTTGTGAGGCTGTGATGTTGTGAGGCTGTGATGAAACTGAATTCGCCCTGAGCCATTAGCCACTAGCCGTTAGCCTTTAGCCCCTAGCTGATTGCTGACTGCTGACTGCTGACTGCTGACTGCTGACTGCTGACTGCTGACTGCTGACTGCTGACTGCTGACTGCTGACTGCTGACTGCTGACTGCTGACTGCTATTGGAACGGATCCTGCTTCCCGTCAATCCCCGCCTTCAGCTCGGCTGACCATACTGTATTGGCCAAAAGCATCGCAATGGTCATGGGGCCCACGCCACCGGGCACGGGAGTAATTGCAGAGGCCTTTGCCTCCACCCCCTTGAAGTCCACATCACCACACAGGCGATACCCTTTGGGTAGCGAAGCATCTTCAACCCGGTTGATCCCCACATCCACCACCACAGCACCCTCTTTAACCATATCGGCGGTCAGAAATTCAGCACGACCTATTGCCGCCACCACCACATCGGCCTGACGCGTGATCGACGCTAAATCTTTAGTTCCGCTATGGCACACCGTCACCGTGGCATCGGCATCTTCCGCCTTTTGCACCAGCAGGTTGGCCAGCGGTTTGCCGACGATGTTCGACCGCCCCACGATCACAACATGCTTACCCTTGAGAGAAATGCCTGCCCGATGGAGCAGCACTTGAACACCCCATGGTGTGCACGGCTTAAAACCGGGGCGACCGAGCATCACGTTGCCCAGGCTCACCGGGTGAAACCCATCAACATCTTTGTCGGCCGCAATCAAATTGAGCAACGACTCTTCGGGTAAATGTTTGGGGAGGGGCAGTTGCAGCAGAATGCCATGCACCGTAGGGTCGTTATTCTGGGCGATCAGATGCGCGCGCAGATCGGCTTCGGTCACATCGGCGGGCAAACGGTGCGTCCACGCCTTCATGCCCACATCTTTGGCGGCGGCGTCTTTAGAGGCTACGTAGACCTTGCTGGCCGGGTCTTCGCCCACCAACGTCACGCTAAGGCCAGGAACGATGTTCTGTTCGGCGAGGCGCGCCACGCGGCCTTTGAGACGATCTCGAACCTCTTGAGCCACCTTTTTGCCGTCCAGAATCAAAGCCATTGCATCCTCCGCTTCGGGGCCAAATTACCCCTGAAAAGGGCCCAAAAATAGCAGAGTTTGGGGAGGTTTGGGGCGACTTAACGCAGAATCACACCGGCCCGTACATGATCCACGCCTGCTGAGTGCAGTTTGAACCAATACGTGCCAGAAGCGAGGCGTGCGGCATCAAACACGCGTTCGTGAGTACCCGCCGCGACCCGGCCATCAAACAACACCGCCACCTCGCGGCCTTGTGCATCCAAAACCGAAAGCCGCGCGGAGCCGGCCTGTTCGAGCGTGAATCGGGCGGCGATACGGCCAGCACGGCCGGGGCCTAAATCGAGAGTGCTGTGGGCCTGTTTTGATCCGACGGTTGCCAAGCGTGTGACGACACAGGTGTTCTGCATCCCTAGAGTTGGTAAACAGGACGAGGAAAATGCCCCCGTGCCATTGGGCATGCGTGCCGACGTTCGGTTCTTAAGTTGGGGCCCAAAGGTCACCGAGTCGATGACGCTCAAATTGCTCGATGATAAGCGCAGGTGTTCGCCATCCTTGTTCAATGCCCAGGTGGCGTACAAGGCACCCGTGAATGTGGTGTCGTAAGCCCACACCACCAGATACCCGTTCGCCGGGATCGTGGTGCCCGTGGGGAACTGCCACTTGCTCGGGGTAATCGCATCGTCAGAGAGGTACATGCCCGTTAAAGTCACGGGCGTCGAGGTGGTGTTGAACAACTCGATCCAGTCGGCTTTGATGCCCGCCGGCGAAACGATGGTGTCGTTGTTGGCCATGAATTCATTAATGCGCACGCTCTGGGCATGCGCCGTTGTGAGACACGCTAGCGCGAACAGCGTGCCGACTAAACTCGAAGGTGAAACCAGTTTTTTCATTTCAATTGCCCTTCATCAACACACCGGCGCGCCGGTATTCACGATCGCCCGCGCGCAAGCGGAAGATGTAAGTGCCTGAGGTTAACGAGCCCGGGTCGAAGGCACGCTCATGCGTGCCGGCCCCTAAGCGGCCGCTAAACAGGAGCGCGACTTCACGACCGCGTGTATCCAAGACCGACAGTCTCACAGATTCAGACTTGGCCAATACAAACCGTGCCGCGATGCGGCCGCTGCCGCCGTGGGAGAGCGTCAAACCGTCGCGCGTGTTTGCGAAGCCGCCACCAGCGACGCCGACTGTCACCACACAGGTGTTCGTCGCCCCTAGGGTCGGTAAACACTCGGATGAAAACGCACCCGTGCCGTTCGGGATCCGTGCGAATGTGCGGCTCGTGGTGGCCTTCCCGTAGGTCACCGAATCGATCACGCTCGAATCAGGGTTGGACAACCGGACATGTTCGCCACTGCTCGAGAGCGACCAGTCAGCGAACAGGGCACCCGACTTGGTGGTATCGTACGCCCACACGGTGATGTATCCGTTCGCAGGAATCGTCGTACCGCTGGGGAACTCCCACTTCGATGGGTTTGTGGGATTATCTGACAACAGCAGCCCGGCGAGGCTCACGGCGGAGGATGAGGTGTTGTATAACTCGACCCAGTCTGTTTTGAGTGTCACCGGTGAAGCGATCGTGTCGTTGTCGGCCATGATTTCATTGATACGCACCAGACCCGCCGCAAGACCCGGGATGGGATCAGCAGGGTTCGCGTTGGTGAGGCCCGGCGACGGCGTTTTTTCGCCGAATGCCCCCGTACCGTCGATGGAACGTCCGTATGATTTTGTCGCCGCAACGGAGCCGAAGCTCACCGCATCCACCACGGTGCCGTTGGCGCGTGACAGTCGCAGATGACCGCCGCTCGCATTGAGCGCAAAGTTGGTCGCGGTGTCAGTTCCCACGCCGCCCTGAAGACGAACCTTACGATACCCGTGCGGCTCAACGAACGAGGCCAAGGTGAATGTCCATTTGTTTGGCTGTGTAGAATCGTTCGACAGCGAGTGGCCCGAGAGGTCGATCGCATAGTCGCGGTTGTTGTACACTTCGATCCAGCCCTGCGTCGGCGCGATCTCGTTGATCACGATATCGGTCGTGCGGATTGCCGTGGCAGGCGTAATATTGTGCGTGGCGAATTGTGAGTTCGCGCTGGTGATGCGAGTGGTCACGAACGTTTTGAGCGTGGTAATATTCGACTCAAAATTCTGAATCGTGGAGAGCTTCTTCGTATCAGCCGTCAGGTGAGGCCGAATCACGGTGGCAACCGTATCGATACGTTTGGTCAGCCAATC
>JBIIWL010000243.1:0-3365 GCA_044338885.1 Fibrobacteria bacterium | reverse complement strand
GTGGAGTGGGTGCACGTACCGATCAACAGTTTTGCGACGCGTGGTGGCGACCGAAACGCAGACGCACTTGGGGGGACAACGACGTGGTCGCAACCTCGAAGGCGTCTTTCGCGCCAGGATCGAAGATGTGAGCGGAATGCGTGTGCTACTTGTCGACGATGTGTGCACCACAGGCAGCACGCTCTCGCATTGCCGTGACGAACTCTTGCGTGCCGGTGCAAGGCGCGTCGATGCCCTTGTGATCGCATGGGTCGAACGAAAGAAGGATGAGCCACCGCTCCCGGACTTCACGAGCCTCGAACTAGCGGTAGGATTTTTCGGGTGAGCGGGGGAGTATAACAGTGATACAGTACAGCAGTACAACAGGAAAGCATCACAACATCACAACATCACAACAGTAAAGCAATTGGAAACGGCTGTGCGGTTTTCCCCGTTGACGACCTGGGCTGACCGCTGATTTCTGATCGCTGACCGCTGTCAGCTTATAAAATGGCGGAAGGGGTGAGATTCGAACTCACGGATAGTTTCCCATCGGCAGTTTTCAAGACTGCAGCCTTAAACCGCTCGGCCACCCTTCCAGCGGGGCGTAAGGTAGTAGATCTGGGTGAGTTAGTCGATGGTAATAGGGCTGGAATTTAGCGGCGAGAAAATAGCGGTCAGCGGTCAGCCATCAGCGAACGGCACAGCAAATTGAGAGATCAGTGAGAATTTACAGGTCTGACCGAATTTCGGCCTTCCTGAACGCTGAAGGCTGACCGCTTCCCCTTACCGTCCGGCTAAATACTTGCCGTCCTCATCGGGGTATGGTGCTGAATACCGCGACCAGTCGCGGATCACAAGCCCCGCAAGTTCGGTGGCGTGTACCGCGAGGTAGGTCCGGTTGATTAACATCACCGCGACGGCAATCCCTTGATCGGGGTGGTCTTTGCGCTTGGCGTACCCGATGAACCATTCGTAACGACCGGGCGGATTATGTCCGTTTAGAGACCCCGTTTTTCCACCCATTTCAAGTCTCTCGAAATCCGCCTCATTCATATTGCGGCGGAACCCACGCCGCGCCGTGCCCGAGGACACGGTCGCCTCCATCAGAGTCTTTAGGCTCTGCAGCGTGGATGCCGAAGCAAAGGGCTCGGTCTCCGCGACCGGCAATGTCACCGTGCGGCCATTATCGACGGACTGTAAATGTCGGGTGAAGCTCACAGGCAACAAGCGTCCATCCTGCCCGATCGCGCGGGCAATGCGCAGCGCATGCAGGGGCGAAATGGTTGTGGCCGTGGTGTAACCGCTCGCGACCTCTGCCAAAGCGAAACCGCCGGTATCAGGCGGCGTCAATCGGGCCTGAACGTCCGCTCTCGAAGACTTGACATGCGCACCAGTATTATCGGGCAAGGCGGCCGTTGCCTCACCGACAGCCGGCTGGGACGGACGCGGGTCACTGCTAAAGCCTAAACGTGCGGCCATGGCCCGCAACGGTTCTGGGCCAACCCGCAACCCCAGCATACCGAAGGTGGGATTTATCGAGCGTGCGAACGCTTCCCGCAGGGTGACGGTGTTGTATCGGCCGTTTGCGGGCACGCGCAGCTGGGTGCGATAGAGCGTATGGGCTCCGCCTACCAGTGGCAAATCGTCGTGCGGGCGGTATATCCCCCGCTCAAGCACTGTGGCGGCCGTCACGATTTTAGCCAGGGAGGCAGCGGGGAAGGTGGTGCCCAGCGCCAAGCGCGGTTGAGAGGTTGTGAGGTTTGAATCTCGTTCAACGAGCGCGCGAATCTGCCCGGTCCGCAGGTCACACACGACGATCACTGCACCTTCGGGTCGATATTGGTTCACATACCGCTCGGCGCGGGCTTGCAGAATATTGTCCGCGGCGTATTGCGTCACCCAACGACCTTCCCGAGTGCGCACCGTGTCTTGCTCCGGGAAGCTTTGCGGGGGAGGCAATTCGATCGGTCCGCCTTTGCGCACCGAGGGCAAGGTGTTCCCGTGACCGGCGTCTGTCGTACGAAAGGCCAGAAACGCGACCAGCGCGACGAGGGCCAACGCGGCAAAGCGCACGCGCCACCCGAGACGCCATTTGAACCGCCACCGCAAACGACCACGCGACCTAAGCCGATTCGACTTACGGGACGAGCGAGCAGGTTTTTTAGGGGGGGGATTGTGGGGCGCGGGGTCAGCGGGATCGGGTGCCCCGCTAAAACGCGGGGCGGCACCGGGTTTATGCGGCGTGATCAGTGGGTCCGGGCGGTACCGGGGTAATTCGGAAGGCGCCATCCTGTTGTCAGGCTCCCGGCGTTGTGGTATGGGCTTCGGCCGCAAGGGCCGACGCGGGGATGAACAGGTGTTGGCGATAATGCTTCAGCTCTTCAACCGACTCGAGAATATCGGCGAGGGCGAGGTGCGCTTCCCCTTTTTTGAAGGCCGGCATGGTGGGATACCAGCGCTTGGCCAGTTCTTTGAATGAACTGATATCCACAATGCGGTAATGGAAGAATTTCTCGAGGGCTGGCATATGCCGTGCCATGAAGCGTCGGTCTTGCCAAATTGAATTTCCACAGAGAGGCACTTTACCGGGAGGCAAATGCAACGCCAAAAATTCGAGGGTTTTTTGCTCGGCAGTGGCCATGGTTTCAGTCGATGACAGCACACGGTCAAGCAGACCTGATTTGCGGTGTTGTTTCTGATTCCAATCGTCCATGCCGGCGAGGCTTTCAGCCGACGCGCTGATGGCAAAGACCGGACCTTCCGCCACGATGTTGAGGTCCGCGTCCGTCACAACCGTCGCAATTTCAAGGATCACATCGACATCCGGGTTCAAACCGGTCATTTCGAGGTCAATCCAAGCGAGGTGGTTTTGGCGGTCTTGCGGGTTCTGCATGTGGTTGTAGTTTCCTAAATTGGCGAGACGCCATGGGGTCGATCGAAAGGTTGATTCTGGCGAAGCGATTGTGGCCAAGCTAGAAATTTGGCCTTTCGGCGGGGCGATCCTTCGAGACGTTTCGCATTGTTTCGTACGGGTTCACGCTCGGGGTCAACGACTAGAACCGGAACCGATTTTTTCTGTGGGTTTGTAAAAAAGAATTTTCATAGAGCCGACGTCTGAACGTCAGCGCGGGTGACACCCAGGATAGAATCCGGGCTCACTCAGCGAACGAGACCCGGCAAATACTGAGGAGATCAATATGACAGTTTCCGCACAATCGAATCGCGACGTCGTGGTCACAGGTATGGGTGTGGTTTCGCCTCTGGGCCACACGGTGGAAACCTTTTTTGAGAACTTGGTCGCGGGCAAAAGCGGCATCGCGCCCATCGAACGTTTCGATGCCTCAAGCTTCGCGACCAACTTCGCCGGTGAGGTTCGGGGCTTT
>JBIIWL010000242.1:0-3366 GCA_044338885.1 Fibrobacteria bacterium | reverse complement strand
TGCAAGAGCCCGATCGTGCCAAGCGCGAGAAGGCGTGGCGTGCCATCGCCGGGCGTCGCCTGCAAGACCGCGATGCACTCGACGCGTTGTACGACCAAATGCTCGTGATCCGTCAACAAATCGCTGCGAACGCGGGGTTGAGTTTTGTGGATTACACCTTCAAGGGAAACCTGCGCGACTATAGCGTGAAGGATTGTTTCAACTTTCATGACGCGGTTGAAAAGGCCGTCGTGCCGGTCTACCGCGAATCGCTGGAAGCGCACCGCCACGCGCTGGGGCTTGAGACATTGCGCCCGTGGGACTTGAATTGCGATTCGCAAGGCCGCGCGCCGTTGCGACCGTTTAAAACGTCTGAGGAACTGGTCGCCGGTGTCGACACGATTTTTTCCAAACTCGACCCCGAACTGCGCGCGCTCTTCTCGGTGTTGCGCGATGGCGGACTAATGGACCTGGACAACCGCGTGGGTAAAGCGCCCGGTGGTTACCAGAGCAGCCTGACGGAAACCCGGCTGCCGTTCATCTTTATGAACTCTGTCGGTTTGAACCAGGACGTGTTTACGCTCTTGCACGAAGCGGGCCATGCGTTCCACTACCTGCTCGCGCGCGACCAATCGCTTCCGTTCAACCGGCATGCGGTGATGGAGTTCTGCGAAGTCGCCTCGATGTCAATGGAGCGCCTCGGGGCCAAGCACCTCGATGTGTTCTACACCCCTGAGGAGGCGAAACGGGCCATTCGCGCTGAGAACGAAGAAGTGTTCCGCATTCTGCCCTGGGTTGCGACGATCGATGCGTTTCAGCATTGGATCTACACCACCAAACACACGCCCGCGCAGCGTAGCGAGTTTTGGCTCTCGCTCGACGCCCGCTTTGGGGCCTCCGTGGATTGGAGCGGGCTTGAAGAGTTTCGCGCGCATGCGTGGCACCGGCAGCTTCACATTTTCGAATTGCCGTTCTACTACATCGAATACGGCATCGCCCAACTGGGCGCGTTGCAAGTGTGGAAGCGCTCGCTCACCGACCTGCCCGGCGCGCTGGCGTTCTACAAAAAGGGTCTCTCGCTCGGGGGAACCCATGGGCTCGCCGATTTGTTCGCCGCCACGGGTGGCACATTCGACATGACCGAAGAGACGATTAAGCCTCTGATCGAAGCGGTGCGCGCAGAGTGGGCCTCCGCCGTATGAGTTTGGACCGCGCCCTCGCCCACTATACCCACAATCGGAACGACACCCTCGAGGCCCTTAAAAATTTGGCGCGAATCCCCAGCGTCAGCTTTAACGGCTATGATCCCGAACACGTGCGGCACTCCGCGCGCGCAACCGCCGACTGGCTGCGCGACGCGGGGCTCACCACGGTTGAAATCTGGAATCTACCCGACACCACCGACGTTCACCCGTGCGTCTTTGCAGAATGGTCAGGTGCGGAGGGCGCTCCCACGGTTCTGCTCTATGCCCACCACGACGTGCAACCGCCGATGCGTGAAGAACTGTGGACGTCACCCCCGTTCGAACCGACTGAGCGTGACGGCCGCTTGTATGGTCGCGGTACCGCCGACGATAAAGCCGGCATCGCCGTCCACGCGGCGTCGATCGCAGCGTGGCTGAAAACCACCGGGAGCCTTCCGGTCAACGTCAAAGTGTTGATCGAAGGTGAAGAAGAAATCGGCAGCCCGCACCTTGCGGACTACCTCGCCCATTACAAGTCACGGCTGGCGTGCGACTACATGGTGCTGACCGACTTATCGAACTACGATGTGGGTAAGCCCAGCCTCACGACCAGCTTGCGCGGCTTGGTGACCATGGATGTCACGGTCGGCGCGCTTAAGTCGCCGTTGCATTCGGGCATGTGGGGCGGCCCGCTGCCCGACCCTGTGGCGGGGCTCTGCAAGATGCTCGCCACGCTCACAGACGACCACGGCCAAGTCGCCGTAGCAGGCCTACGCGAGCAGGTCGTACCGCCCACCGCGGAGGAACGCGCCGATTTTCGCGCACTCGGCATGACCGAATCCATTTTCCGCGAACAAGCGGGCGTGCTCGACGGCGTTAAACTACACGGCGCACCGGAAGATTACCTAGAGAAGGTGTGGCGCGAGCCCTCGTTCTCGATCAACGCGGTGGAAGCGGGCCTGCGTAAATCGGCCGGCAACGTGCTGCTCGAATCGGCGTGGGCGCGCATCGGCTTGCGCCTGGCTCCGGGTATGGATCCCGACCTGTGCACGCGCCTTGTCGTGGACCACCTCAAAGCCGCGTGCCCGTGGGGCCTTCGTTTAACCGTGGTTCCCGAACAAGGAGCCAAACCTTGGAAGACGCGTCCCGATCACCCCGTGTTTGATGTGGCCAAAAAGAGCCTCACCGCGGGCTATGAGAGCGAAGCCGTGTGCATCGGCTGCGGGGGGACCATCCCATTTGTCGATATGTTCACCGCTGTATTGGGGGACGTGCCCGCCTTGCTCGTCGGTATCGAAGACCCGTACACTAATGCCCATTCCGAAAACGAATCGTTGCATCTGGGTGACTTTGATAAAGCGGTACAGTCGCAGATTCGGTTCTTGGCGGATTTGGGTGCATGGTCCCACGCAAAGGGCGACCAGTAGGTCGCCCACACGATATGGCCACTTCCCCCCAAACCGAACCGCACAGAAACCCCTACCCCGAATACGACCTCCTCGTCCTCGGCGCGGGCGTGATGGGTTTGTCGGTTGCGTTTGAAGAAATGCAGCGCGGCAAACGTGTGGCGATTTTAGACCCCAAACCTTTTGGGGCTGATCCTTCACGTGCGTCATGGGCGGCGGCGGGTATTCTCGTCACGCGTGCCGGCGTGTTGGGTGGGTCGGCGTTTCGCAATTTCCACTTGCGCTCCGTGCCCATGTACCCCGATTGGCTCGCACGCATCGAGGCGGCCTCAGGCGTTCAAGTACCGTACGATCGAGCCGGAGATTTTCAAATCTTCGTGGGTGACCCGCTCCGCGATGCCGACACACGGCTGATCTTGGACGAGCGCGAAGATCAGCTCAAACGCGAACGCGCGTCGCGGTTTACGCGACTGAATGCCTGGCCCGACTTCCTCAAGCCCTTTGGGGCCAAGGATCCGGTTCACCTCTACCATTTTCCTGATGAAGCCTTCGCCAACAACCGCGTGCTGCTTGAAGCGCTCGAAGCCGCATTGAAACGTGGGGGCGCGTCGCTCTACCCGCAGTGCACGGCGACCACGTTGACGCGCGAGGCGAACCTCAATGTCGTCACGCTCACCACACCAACTGGTCCTCAAACGGTGCGGGCTCAAAAAATCCTGATCGCGGCCGGCACCTGGTGTAACGATCCGCTCAAATTGCTCGGCCTCACCATGCCGCTGTTCCCAGTCAAAGGTCAA
>JBIIWL010000033.1:0-11769 GCA_044338885.1 Fibrobacteria bacterium | reverse complement strand
GTTCTCAGAAAACCCCGGGCGACCGGGGTTTTTTGTTTTTATGCCAAAGGGCGCAGGTGCTTCCGCCTGATGCAACCGGCGTTCACGTGAGTCTCTTCACCGGTTGGTATGATGGATCCTCGGTGTATTATTGAACATTGAACGGGACTCTTGTCTGCCGTTTGAGGACTGCCTGCGGTCCGAGTCAACCCAGTGTCCAAACCCGGCCCCCGTACTTTTGCTGAAGGGAACCAACATGAAGACATTGTGGCGCCTGATTCATGAGAAACCCCATTGGTTCGTGTTTGGCGCTTTGGCCCTAGCCATACCAGCAGGGCTGCTGACCACGCCAGAAACGGCCTGGGGGAGCGTTAAACCCTATGCGGTTTACGACTTCATGGGATCCTTATTTTTGCGGGCTCTTAAAATGTTGGTGGTGCCTCTGATCGTGTCGGCGGTCATTTGTGCGGTGGCCAGTGCCCGAGAGGGGATTGGGGGCCTCGGTGCCCGGGCCATGGCCTTTTTTATCGGGTCAAGTTTTTTGGCGGTCTTGGTGGGATTGTTCTTTGTGAATCTGATTCAGCCCGGGATGGTTGATGGTCAACCCGCCCGCGAATTGGTGGGCCTTACGGCCACCGCCGGAGAGGCCTTGCACGGTCTATCCGGTCGAACCGGTCAGGATATGTGGTCGTTTTTTATCCGGATGATTCCGGAGAGCGTTGTGGCCGCTGCTGCCCAGGCTGACATGCTGGCCTTGATTTTTTTCGCAGTGCTCTATGGCCTGTTTATTCCGCGACTGGCCGAGCGGCCGCGTGAGGTGCAGCTCACCCTGTGGCAAGGCGTCAATGAGGTGATGATGGCGATGACGAAGGCTGTCATGCTGTTTGCCCCCATCGGTGTATTTGGCCTGGTGGCGCGCTCTTTGTCGGCTTCTGGGCTTTCGGCCATCGGCCCGTTGATGGCGTTCTTTTTGACCGTATTGGCAGCCCTAGCCTTTCACCAACTCGTGACCCTGTCGGTGCTTTTGATGGTCGCCGGGCGCGTGCACCCGGGGCGCCATCTTAAGGCGATGAGCCCGGCGCTGCTGATGGGGTTTACAACGAGTTCCTCAAACGCCACCCTCCCGAAAACCTTGGAGTGCTTGGAAACCCGCGCCGGTGTACCGCGCTCTGTGAGCGGTTTTGTGACCCCTTTGGGGGCGACCATCAATATGGACGGCACGGCGCTCTACGAATGCGTAGCGGCCCTCTTTATCGCCCAATGCTACGGTCTGGATCTCACCCTTGGCGTTCAATTCACGGTTGTGGTGGTGGCCTTGGTTTCGTCGACGGGGGTGGCGGGTATCCCCTCGGCGAGTTTGGTGGCCATCTCGATGATTCTCGCCGCCATAGGCCTGCCCGCCGAAGGCCTCGGGCTCATTCTGGCCGTGGACCGAATCCTCGACATGGTGCGGACGCAAGTCAATGTCTACAGCGACTCGTGTGCATCGGCCATCGTGGCGCACTGGGTCAAGAAGAGCGAAATCGTGAGTTAGGACGTAGGACATTGGCCGCGTGCTTGGGTTGCTTCGTTTCGGAACCATCACTCACTATGAGTCGTCCGCTGAGCGACCTTCCGACTTCCGACTTCCGACTTCCTACTTCCTACTTCCTACTTCCGACTTCCGACTTCCGACTACAGCCTAGTTCCCCTTCCTCCCTTTTCACCGTCCCGCGATCCATGCCCCCACGCGTTTACCGACAGGGACCTCAACCCGGTGGGCCTCCACACCCGCCGCCGTGAGGGCGGCGATCACCCGCGCCGCATCCGCCACCCCGTTCGCATCCCCATCAAAAGCCAAGTACATCGATTTGTTATGAAATCGTGACATCCATTCGGATTTTAGAATCGACGAGTGGTGAGGCACCTCACCTTTTTCGGTAAACATCGGAAGGCCCACGGCCGGAAACCCGGCCTCCAAGAGTTCGAGGGTATCCAAGCTGCCCGCACCTAAGTAAAGGCGCCCCACCGTGCCATCCAGCAAGGCCGCGTTGTAGGGGCAGGGGATGGGCCCCGCTATGGTGAGCACGGGCGGTACCGCATCGTCGTCCGCGGCGTAGGCCTCGAGGTACACAATCTGCCCGTGGTCAAACCAGGGCACGAGCACGGTGTGACGGTAGAACCTAAAATGGCCGTCTTGATTGAATAGCCCTACGGCCTGTAGGCGGGGTAAGGTAAAGATCTCGAGCAAACTTTCACTGATGCGGTGATAGTGGTCCACCACGCGCAAACCCTGAGCCCCCCACGTTTTTTTAAAGATGCGACGCGCCTTTAACCATGCGGCCGCTTTTCCTCCCGCGCGCACAGGCTCGCACAGTTCCAGCAAGGTGTTGAGCACGTAATGGTCACTGATCGCCTTGTGGGCTTTGTGCTCAAGTGATGCGGCGGTGTCTGGGGCAGGGTGGGGTAGAGGGTTTGACGAGGGCGAGGTGGGCGCTGCAGCCCGGGCAGACGCCGTTGGCGGAGTTGGGGGCGTGGGGAATAATTCCAGCTGCGCGTTGCCTAGGGTGAGCCCAGGCCCTGGGTCCGATTTTGCCTTGTGCAGCTTCCCGCGTGTCATGACTATAAGTTACGCGAAAAAAGTCTCCGGCATTTCGCATCTTTAACCCATGCCGCTTGAAATCCGTGAACATGTTCCGCTCGCACCCTACGTTTCGTTTCGCGTGGGAGGCCCTGCCCGTTGGTTTTGCGCCCCGACCTCCGTCGATGAGTTTCGGGCCGCTTGGCGTTTTGCCCATGAGCAGGGGGTGCCACGCTTCATGCTGGGGAACGGCAGCAACCTCGTCATTTCAGACGAAGGGTATCCCGGCCTTGTGGTTTACACGGGTGCTTTTTCGGGGGTGGAGTGGAATGGCCCTCGGGTCAAGGCGCAATGCGGGGCATTGCTTTGGGATGTGGTGCGTCAAGCGGTGGCGGCCGGCTTTGCCGGGGTGGAAAACCTAGCGGGTATTCCGGGTACGCTGGGCGGCGGTACATGGATCAATGCGGGAGCCTTTGATCAAGAGTTGAAAGACGTGATCACCGAGGTGGTCTCTCTCGATGCGGAAGGTCAGCTCGTCCGCCGCGACAACGCCGCGTGCGGCTTCGGGTATCGTCATTCCCACTTCGTACATCTGGACGAATGGATTTTGGAAACCGAGATGACCTTAACACCGGGAGATGCCGCCGCACTGACCGCTCAATCCGAAGCGATCGTCACGCGTCGTACCGAACGACAGCCGCTGCACCTGCCCAACGCTGGGAGCATGTTCAAACGTCCGCTCGGCAATTTTGCGGGTGCCTTGATTGAAGCCGCGGGGCTCAAAGGATTCTCGATGGGCCGGGCCGGCATTTCCGACAAACATGCGAACTTCACGGTCAATCTCGGAGACGCTACGGCGCAAGAGATTTGGGATTTAACGAGTGAAGTGATTCTACGGGTGAAAGACCACAGCGGAATCACGTTGGAGCGTGAGCCGATTTTTGTCGGTCCGTTCAAGTCGTGGCCGCGACAAAAATGATCAATGATCAGTGATCATTGATCAAACTTCTGTCAGGCCCAATACTTCACCGTCCACACCGTCCTTACGACGGTCGAGTTTGGTCAGCACCCAATTTCCTTCTTTTCGTTTGCATTCCATCACCAGACCGGTGAATGGGGGAGAGTCGATGGCGCCCGCCCAGCGGAAGCGTTTGCCTTCCCAATCGGGGGCGGGAACAGCTGATGCGCGTAAATGGGTCTCGGCCAGCGCAATGAGGTCGGCGGGTTGAAAGTGGGTGCAGGCACCGGAATCGGGAGTGTTTGACATAGCGTGAAAACTACCTCTTGGCAGATCGACTTGCCGATCGGCCAAACGGCTGTATGAATCAGAAACGACTAGAGGCCAAAAAACCTATTTTACAGGTATGTCCACCGCCGTTTTACCCCGCTGGGAACCTTACCTCGACATCGTACCGGCTGAAGGCCTGGAAGCGCGTCTGCGACGCCATTTGGAGACCGTTAGCGTGACGATCGAGGCCTTGGCCTCACAACTCGATGCAGGCGCTGGGGAGGCTTATGCGCCCGGTAAATGGACAGTGCGTCAGGTCATCGGCCATATGCTGGTTTCACACCGCATTTTTGTGTCACGTGCGGTTTGCATCGCGCGGGGTGAAACCCAATACCTTCCCGGGTATGACGAAAACGTTTATGCCGCGGAATGGCCCGACGAGTCTGTATCCTTAGGCGCGCTCGCGGGTGCGTATGCGGTAGAAGCCGCTTCAACCGCTTGGTGGACGAGCCTTTTAACCCCCCAGGAGCGGATGCGCGAAGGCGTGGCCAACCAAACCCTTGTGACACCCGATCAATTATTACGTGCCTTGATCGGCCACGAAACCCATCATCTCGCCGTGCTCCGTGATCGTTACGGATTGGATATTTTCCTATGAAAATCGTTTCGCTTAAGACTCTGAAAAACGCTGAAATCTCCCGCCTCCAAGGGCGCGACCCCAGCCCGTCTCCCGCCGTTCAAAAAATCGTGTCTGACATCCTCGCCCGCGTGCGCACAGAGGGGCACAAAGCGGTTTTGGAGTACGCGAAAAAGTTTGACGGCCTCAAAGGCGGCTTGCGTGTGACGCCGGCCGAGCTCACGAAAACGGCCGATAAATGCCCGAAGGATGTGCGCGCGGCCATCAAAAAGGCGATCGCGAACGTGCGTAAGTTCCACTTGAAGCAACGCGAAGCGTCGTGGAGCTTTAAGGGGGCGAATGGTGAGACGCTCGGGCAGATCATCCGCCCACTCGATCGCGTCGGTATTTACGTGCCTGGGGGCGCGGGCGTCTACCCGTCCACCTTGATCATGAATGCCGTGCCGGCTCAGGTGGCCGGGGTTCGTGAAATCGCGATGGTGTCACCCTGTGCCCGCGGGCTTGACCCCTCGGTGGCCTTCGCCGCGCGCGAATTGGGCATCACCGAAATTTACAAGACCGGTGGTGCGCAGGCTGTGGCGATGTTGGCCTACGGCACGGCGAAAGTGAACCGCGTCGATAAAATCACCGGCCCTGGGAATGTGTACGCCGCGCTGGCCAAGAAAGATGTGTTCGGCATTGTGGACATCGATATGATCGCCGGGCCCTCCGAAATTTTGGTGATGTTCGATGAGACCGCCGATCCCGATTGGGTGGCGGCCGACTTGCTGTCGCAAGCCGAGCACGGTTCGGGCTACGAAGCGGTCATCGGTGTGACGACGTCGCTGAAAGCGGCGCGCTGGGTCGCCGAATGCGCGCGCGCGCAAGCAGAGACCTCACTCAAGCGTGAAGTCGTGGAGAAGGCCTTGAATCAGTTCGGGCGCATTTTCGTGGTCCCCGATTGGACGCTCGGCAGCGCGGTGGCCAACGCCTTGGCTCCCGAGCATCTTGAAATCATCACCAAGAATCCGCGCGCGCTGTTGCCTTCCATTAAAAATGCCGGCGCCATCTTTGTCGGCCCTTATTCTTCGGAGCCGGTGGGCGATTACTTCGCCGGGCCGAACCATGTGTTGCCGACCAATGGTTCGGCGCGCTTCTTCTCGCCGCTGGGGGTTTACGATTTCTACAAACGGACCAGCCTGATCGAGTATACGGCTAAAGCGATGCGCCGCGAAGGCTCTGCGATCGCGGCCTTGGCCGATGCTGAGGGCTTTTTTCACCACGCCGCGGCGGTGCGGAAAAGGCTTTAGATCAGGGCTTTGACGTTTATGGGGTGTATGAAATAGCGCATTGCCGGATTACCCCCCCTAAGCTACCATTGGCATCCCGTTGTGCCGGTTTACCGGTGGCGACGTGAGCCGTTTTATTCGATTGCGTTCCGGGAATTAGCTCAGTCTGGTAGAGCATCTGCTTTGGGAGCAGAGGGTCGTCAGTTCGAATCTGGCATTCCCGACCATCGTTTTGTCTTCACAAAAAAAGCGCCTCGCACTGCGAGACGCTTTTTTTGTGCCGGTCATTTAAGGTGCAAGCCCATAAGGCTGAGGGATTCCTGTATTCCCCCCACCCGAGGGCATGAACACGCTCCCCCAAAAAATTAGAACCCGAAGGCGACGGTTTGGTCTATGGTGCCCAGGGTTTTGCCTGCCGCATCCATCAACCGCAACCGTACGATGTAGCGGCCGGACGACACGGCGGACCCTGCAGGCGTTTTACCATCCCAAACGAATGATTTGTGAGAACCATCGCTAAAGTTTCGACTCCAAACGTCGCGCCCCGCGAGATCGATCACAGTGATCGTCGCGCGCGGCGCCTCCGTGGTTGTGTGAAAGCGCAGGCCGTTACCGCTCGCGCGTGCGGTGAAGTCGTGTTGGGCTGGCGTTGCCCCAGCCCGCAGGGCCACGGGCGTGGTGGTGGGGCCATACGTGATGAGGGCCGCGCCGGGGCGTTGCGATTCATATTCGAATTTGAACCAATCCGCGGGCCGTGTCACATGCGAAAGACGCGCTTCGTCGACTTTGCCATTGAAGGTTGAGTCGGCGGGAATGTTGATGAAATCTTTGCCGATGAAGACGTAGCCGCGTGCGACCGCGGGGAAGTTGAGCGGGTCGAAGGTCGCTTCGGCAATTTGTACGCCGTTTTTATAAAGGCGCGTGGTATCCAGGTCGCCGCGTTTGATGCTCATGGCCACGTGCGTCCATGTGCCCACGGTGAGTTGCCCCGCTTCACCCGATGAGTTGGTGGGTTGGCTGGTTCCGGCGCCTTCGCTTTGGCGCCCGATGATTTGTTTGGGATTGGCCGAGTTGACGGCGAAGAACACGCGGTCATTGCCTGTGCCTGCGCCGTTGAACGCGCTGGTGAGGCTGACGAAACGGGCAAAGCGGTCGATGGTGGCGGCATTGATCCACGCGCTGTAGGAGAACTGACCGGTGGGGAAGGTGTAATGCGAGGAGGCACTGGCTTGTTCGGTGCTATCGATCAGCAGATACCGGGTGGGTTCGTCGTTGCGGCCCACGCTCAGGCTATCGGCTTGGCCGATCACACCGGCGGGGGCCACGTAATCGCCGGGGAAATTGCGTGGCGTGGCTGTGTGTCGGCCGGTGATGGCGTTGGGGCGCGCGGTCACACCGGCGGCGTTCCCCAGATGCCAGACGCCGGCGAAACCATGAGCTGCACCGAATACGGCGTTGCTGTTGGAGGCGGCAACGGCGTCGGATTTACCCCAAATCATGCGAAAGGCGATGGCGCTGTCATTGCCTTTCAAGCTATCGAGCAACACCCAAACTAGGGCGCGCTTAGCCGTCGCATCCCACCGTTCGATCTCGTAATCCAGCTGCGGCCCCGGTAGGCGGCGGAACCGAAGATCGGCCCCACCGGCTTTGGCGGTCGCGAAGACATCCGCCGCGTTGGTGGAGTCGAGTCGCAGCAGCACGGGAACATTGGTGAGACTACCCGCGATACCTGCGCCGCTGGTTTTCGTGTTCACAAACACGGGTTTAGTGCTGAGCCACGCGGAGAGGTTTTCTTGCGCGGTGGCAACGCCGGTGGCGCACAGTCCGATCATGAGTGCGAGTGAGGACACTGAATGTTTCATGATCAATTCTCCACAGAGAGTGAAAGGTCGTGCGGTTAATTTATCGTGTAACGCCACGCTCATGTTGAAGAAACTGGGGAAGGCTTGGAAACAAGAACTCAAATCGGGGGCAACAAAAAAGGCTCCCGTGCGGGAGCCTTTTTAAGTGTGTCGCAACGCCTAAAGTGACTCAGGCCTTGCGACGCTAGTGCGCTTAGCGGGTCAGCGGAACCTTACGGTCGATCACGCGGAGCGACGCATTCGTGTCGTCAAGCAGGCTGATGCGCGCGGCATAAATGCCCTGCGGCGCGGGCTGTCCGTTCATGGTGCGACCGTTCCAAACCACCGGGCGGCCATTGCGGATGTCGGCAGTCTGCGCCCACACCGTGCGGCCCCACATGTCGACCAGCGTCACCTTGGCTTTGCTGGCGCCTTTGTCGGTGATGTTAAAGACCAAGCCACCGCTTTGTGACTTCACGCTGAACCCGGCGTCGGTCGCGCGGAGGGTGCGGGAGATCGACGTTGGCAGGGTGTCGAGCACCTTCACCATGGTGGCGCCGACTTTTTGGTTCTCATGTTCCAAACGAACCCAGTCGGCGCTGCGCGCGACGTTGGCCATGCGGACTTCGTCCAGAATACCGTTGAAGTAACGACGGAAGGCGGTGGCGCTGGTCGGCTCGGCGCCGATCACAACCTGAATGTTTTCAAGGCGTGCGTTGGTGCTCGCCGTGCTCACCATGCCGACGTCGACGCGCACGCCGTCGAGGTAAAGTTCTGCTTCTGCGCCGCGCTGAATGCCCACGGCGTGACGCCAGGTGCCTGCGTCTGCAAAGGCGTTCACCGCGTTCCAACCGATGCCATCTCCGAACTCGAAGAACTCAAGATTGTTGTTCGCGTCGAGTTTGAGGGCGTACTGACGGTCGTGCTTGGAGACGATCACGCCGTGCGTCACGAGTTCGACAGGGTTGATCCATGCGGAAATGGTGAAGCTGCTGTTGTAGCCAAAGTTCAACGCGCCGGTTTCGGTACCCGTCGTGTTTAAATACTGGCTTCCTGAGAATTGACGGCCACCGGAGATCATGCCGGAGGTGGCTGCGGGAGAATTCACGGCCGTTGCTGTGAAGGCATTGGCGGTGGCGTCTGACTCGTTGGTATTGTCGCCGGCGCCATTCATGTGCCACACGGCCTGGAAGCCGTTGGCGGTGCCGAACACCTTGGCGCCGTTTGAGCTATCGGCGGCGGAGGCATTGCCCCAGTGCATGCGAATGTGTTGTGCGTTTTGGTTGCCGTACACGGTATCCATCAACACCCACACGGCGGCGGTACGGCCGGCTTTGTTCCAGGTTTCGATTTGGTGAGGCAGACGCGTGGAGTTGTTCGACTTGGTGAAACGAAGGTCGGCACCGGTGGCGAGAGCCTGATTGAAAATCACCGAATCAGCGGTGCCAAGGCGTACGAGCACCGGGAAGCCGATGATGTTGTTGTTGACGGCGGCACCACCCTGGGTGGCACTGGTATTGACGATCACATTTTTGTGACCCGACCACGCCGAGGCGTAGTTTTCTTGAGCCAACGCGGCGGTGGCGCCGAGCGATCCCAGCGTGAGGGCAATAACCAAAGTTGATTTGAACATGAAAAACCTCTCCTTAATCGATCTTGATGCAATAAGGCCCAGAGTGCGCGGACTCTGTATCCTTGGTTCCACGATAATCTACCGCAGGTTGGGTATTTTGTGGTGCCATTTATCGCATTAAATACCATTGACGCACATTTTTTTTATTGTCGACAAACGGTGTTTACGTGTAAAAAGTGCTTAAATGGCCTAAAAAAAGCATTTTTCGCCAAAAAGGCACTCTGATGCCATTTGCGCTGGCTCTCGCGGCTTATGGGCGGTCTCCGCCGGTTTCGAGTCCTGAAAACCCCACTTTATTCCCCTTGGGGCGCGCGGAGCCCCGTGTTTTCCGACCACCCGGTGGCCTGAGAAGACCTGCCAACTACTTTTCCCCTCCATGACCTCCCCATCAACACATTCGACCCCACCTGGTCCGCGTCGACGCGGTCGGGCGCTTGCCATCAACCTCACGCTCGCCGCGGCAAGCCTTGCCGTTTTTGTGGCCTTGTCCGAGGGGCTCTTGGCCCTGGTCGGCATTAAACCTTTGGCCCAAACGGAGGACCCGTATTTTGGATTTGCCGCCGGGCAACCGTTGTTCCTAAAAACCACAACAGCTGATGGCACGCCGCGCTACGAAACCAACCCGGTCAAGCTCACTCATTTCAACTTTCAATCGTTCCCGGTCAAAAAATCTCCGGGAACGTTCCGCATTTTCACACTGGGCGGCTCGACAACCTACGGGCATCCGTGGCGCGATTCGACCTCGTTCACAGGGTGGCTGCGCGAACTGCTGGCGGGCCTTGATACCAGCGCGAGCGGCTCCATCAAACGATTCGAAGTGATCAATGCAGGGGGCATTAGCTACGCGAGTTACCGTGCGGCCCGACTGGCCGATGAGCTGGCGCGGTTTGAACCCGATTTATTCATCGTTTACAACGGCCACAATGAGTTTTTAGAAGAACGCACCTATCGCGAGGCGCGAAACATCCCCGCTTGGATGCGCAACATCTCCGGGTTACTTGACCACACGCGCACCTACTCGCTGTTGCGTAAACTCGCGTCCGCAGGTAAACCGGTCGCAGGCGATACGCTCGCTGCCGAAGTGGATGATGTGTTGGCGCGGACCATCGGGCCGAGCTCTTACACGCGCGATGACGCGCTGCGCGCTCAGGTTTTAGCGCATTACGAAGAGGCGCAAATTCGGATCGGTCGCATTGCTACGGCGGCAGGCGCCCGCGTGATTTACATGACAACGCCTTCCAATGAAAAGGATTGCTCCCCGTTTAAAAGCGAAGTAACACCGGGATTATCGGGGGCGGATTCGGTGCGGTCCATCGCGTTGCAGGGGGAGGCGAGGGGCCTTATGGATTCGGACCCCGCCGCAGCCTTCAAGCGCCTGAACGCGGCCCTCACCTTAGACCCGCGCAACGCGGGCCTTCACTATGCGGCGGGGCGTGCAGCGCTGGCTGCCGGCCTTAAACAGGACGCTCAAACGCACTTTCGGCGTGCGATTGACGAAGACGTTTGCCCGTTGCGCGCGCTCACGCCGATGCGTGAGATCGAGCGCCGCGTCGCCCGCACGGTTGGCGGCGGATTCGTCGACTTTGAGGATACGCTCCGAGCGGCGGTGGCCCCGCGCCAGGGCCATACGGTTTTGGGCGAGCCCGACTTCACCGACCATGTTCACTTGACGGTTGAACACTACGGCCTCATGGCGCGGGGCATTTTGCAAGAGATGCGGCGCATGAAATTGCTCGACCGAGTGCCTGACTCCGCGGTGACCGCGCGCGCCGCACGCCGCGTGCGTGCCCGGCTTACGCCCGATGAAGAGGGGCTGGGGTTTCATAATATCGCGAAGGTGTTGAACTGGGGCGGTAAAACCGAAGAAGCGGCGCGCGCGGCACGGCGCGGGCTTGAGCTTGATAGCCTCTCATTGGAAGCGGTCTCAAGTCACCAACTTGCCGGTGCGGACGACGAGCGCAGCGGTCGCGCTGACCGAGCGATCACACATTATCTCAGAGCCCTCGCCCTCGACTCGAATAACGGCGAAACCCGTCGACTGCTCGGGCAAGCGCTGGTCCGACGGGGCCAACCTTCCGATTTGAGTGACGCAGAGCGGCATTTGACGGCGGCTTGGCAATTGAGCGGTGGCAAAGATCCGAGCCTCGCCGAACAGGTCGGGCGCCTCGCGCTTGAGCAGAGACGCTATGAAGAAGCCATCGGACCGTTGCGTTCGGCTGCTGCGCTGAGTGGCGGTGAACCGACGATCGTTCTTTTATTGACGCAGGCGTTGTTGAGCGCGAATCGGGTGGACGAAGCGGCCCGTGATTTACAGAGTCTCGTGCAAAAGTATCCGCGTGTGGCGGAGGGTTGGATGCGTCTGGGTATGATTGCGGAATTCCAGGGCCAGCTTCCCGCGGCTACGCAATACTACCTCCGGGCCACTCAGGCTGATCCAACCCACGCGGCGGCGCAAGAGGCGCTCGGGCGTTTAACGGGGCGGTAGGTTGAGGTCTCCAAACCTGAGCAATAAAAAAAGGCCTCCGGAAATCCGGAGGCCTTTTTTGTTTTCGATCCGAGAGGTAGCGGTGATCGGATGGTTTCCGCGATCAACCGCTGCCTCAACCCTGAGTCCGAGTTACCG
>JBIIWL010000239.1:0-3412 GCA_044338885.1 Fibrobacteria bacterium | reverse complement strand
TCTCACCAACCCCTCGCGGCTCACCGCGAGCATAACCCCCTGATCAGTGTGCACCTCGCGCACGAAATCCTTCGTCAGCAGGCGATAAGGTGTGGGGTCGGCACCGAGTTCGAAGAGAGGCTGGTAAGGGAGCATGGGGGGAAAACTAATTGGGGTGCGGGGTCGGGGGTAGGGGGTGAACAGTACAACAGTGCAGCAATAGAACGTCGCTTCAAACTGGTCTGTGTTTACTGATGTACTTCTGTACTGCTGTACTGTCTTTTTTTGCCATTACCCTTTACCCCTTACCCCTCTCCCCATTCCCCACCCCTCCGGCCCAAATTTCGGATGTTACCTTGATAACGATTCTTTTTTGGAGCTCTCATGAACCGATTGAATGTGATGCGTCTGGTTTGGTCCCTCTCGTGTGCCTTGAGCCTCAGTGTGGGCGCAAGTCTCGTGTCCGCGAAATCTTTATTGGTGTTGCCCGTGGGCGGCGCGGTTGAAGCGGAGGCTGAGGAGTTCGCCGCGGTGAACCGTTTGTTTCGCGACGCCCTTGAATCACGTCACGGGCGGTTAGCCCCCGTGCCAGCTGATCAATTGTTGAACCCCTGCGCCGAGCGCGGGTGCGCCTTAGAGGCAGCCAAAGCCGCGAGCTTGAAGTCTTCGGATCAGGTGATTTATTCGAGCCTCGAGAAGCTCGGGACCAAGTGGATTTTTCTGTCGACCATCGTGCGCGCTGACGGCAAGAAGCCGTTTAATCAACGTATGACGGTTGAGACCGTCGAGGATTTGGAGGCGGTCACCCAGCGTATGGCCGAGGTGATGATCAGTCGCACGGCTCCCGAGTTTGCGGCGAGCATCGACGATGTGACCGAGCGTGAGACGACTTTTGAACGTGCCAAGCGTAAGACGCCGTATGCGATGGGCTTTGGTGTGGGGTACCTCGCGCCGGTCAACGGGGGGTTTCGCTATTTAGAGGCCGACCCGGCCAACCCGAACGCGAGCTATTCGCTCACCGACCCGACGGCCCTGTTGCGGGTCTCTTGGATTCACCTTTGGGAATTCCGCCGCGACATTCATTTTGGGCTTGAGGCGACCTGGACCGAACCGCGCTCGTTCGGCGGTGATCTCAACTTGGCCTACTTGCTCGGTGGCGGTGACTTTGCGCCCTTCTTCGGTGGGGGTCTCGGCTTGCATGCCGTGCGCGCTGATGAAGACCCGACCACGAAAAATCGCCGCAATTTTGGGCCGGCGGCCAATGCACAAGTCGGTCTTTATTTGTTCCGTACTTACGGGATGAACGTGCGCGTACGCGGCCAATACCTCGCGGTCATGACCGCCGACAACGACCAAGGCGTTGCGGTGGACGTGGCGATTATTTTTCAGTAGGGGCGAATAAGACGGTGGTCGGTAGACGGTAGACGGTGGCAAGCATCGGACTCAGAAGTCAAGCCGACTACCTCGATCAATGTGCCCATTGCTATCGGTGCCGGGCCCTTGAGGCTTGACGGTTTTTTTTGCCACCGTCTACCTACTACCGTCTACCGTCCCGTCATTCCAAATAGGTGTAGCCGTACAACCCCGAGCGGTAGTTGGCCAAGAATTCCTTGCCTTCTTGCAAGGTGATCTTGCCTTCTTTGACCGAGGCGGAGACCCAGGTTTCCATATCGCGCACCAGTTTTTTGGCTGAGAACTGCACGTAGTCGAGCACGTCGGCGACGGACTCGCCGTCGATCACTTGCTCAATCCGGTAGCCATCGCCATCGACCACAACGTGCACCGCGTTGGTGTCGCCGAAGAGGTTGTGCAAGTCGCCCAAAATCTCTTGATACGCGCCCACGAGGTAGGCGCCGAGGTAATACGACTCACCGGCTTTGAGCGGGTGCAGCGGCAGGCTGCGCGAGAGCTCACCCGAGTGGATGAAGTGGTCGATCTGGCCGTCGGAGTCGCAGGTGATGTCTTGCAACGTGGTCTGAATCGTCGGCTCCTCATCCAGCCGCTGAATCGGCATGATGGGGAAGATCTGATCGATGGCCCACGCATCCGGCAGCGATTGGAACAGCGAGAAGTTGCAGAAGTACTTCTCGGCCAAAAGCTTGGAGAGGCTGAGCAATTCGAACGGCGGGTTCTTCATCCCGCCGGCAAGGCGGTGCAACTTTTGGGCGATGCTCCAGAATAAACGCTCCGCCACGGCGCGCGTTTTGAGGTCGAAGAGCCCGAGGTTGAAGCCATCGAGCACGTCTTCGCGAATTTGAAGCGCGTCGTGCCAGGCTTCGAGCAACCCATTATTCGACAGGTTGCGATAGATGGTGTGCAGCTCGCGGAGGGCCTCAGGGTCGGTGTCAGTCACCGGGTAGTCTGTCTCGTTCCACAACGGGAGCGCGGTGGTCTCCAGCACGTTGAACACAAGCACCGAATGGTGCGCCGTGAGGGCGCGGCCCGATTCGGCCACCACGTTGGGGTGAGGGAAACCGGCTTTATCAGCGGCGCTGACCATGGAGTACACCACGTCGTTGGCGTATTCTTGAATGCTGTAGTTGACGCTGTTGGCGTTGGCGCTGCGCGTGCCGTCGTAATCGACGCCCAGGCCACCGCCTACGTCCACAAACTCAACCGGCACGCCCATCTGACGCAGCTGCACGTAGAACTGTGCGGCTTCGCGGAGGCCTGATTTAATCTTGCGGATGTTGGTGATTTGGCTACCGAGGTGGAAATGAATCAGCTTGAGGCAATCACCCAAACCTTCGGACTGCGCGAACTCGACGGCTTCGAGCAACTCGGATGAGTTGAGGCCGAACTTGCTTTGGTCGCCGCCGCTTTCTTCCCACTTGCCGCTGCCCGAGCTGGCGAGCTTGACGCGCATACCGATGTTCGGCTTCACGTTGAGCGAACGCGAGACGTCGCGGATGAGCTTGAGCTCGTTAAGCTTTTCGACCACGATAAAGATGCGCTTGCCCATTTTTTGGGCGAGCAGCGCGAGCTCGATGAACTCTTCGTCTTTATAGCCGTTGCAAATAATCAGTGACTCGGGGTTGTCCATGATGGACAGCACGGCGTGCAGCTCGGGCTTGGACCCGGCTTCAAGGCCGATGTTGAACTTTTTACCGTGGCGCACCATCTCTTCGAGCACGGGGCGCTGTTGGTTCACCTTAATGGGGTAAACGTTAAAGGCCTTGGCCTTAAACCCGAACTCTTGCCCCGCTTTATCAAAGCACTGCGAGATCTTTTCGATGCGGTTGTCGAGAATATTGGGGAAGCGGAGCAACACTGGCGCGTTCGTGTCGAGCAGCGCCAGTTCGTCCATAATGTCTTTGAGGTCGATGGCCGGGCCGCGTTCGCGCAGGGGCGACACCGTGGCGTGGCCCTTTTCGTTGATGCCGAAATACCCGATACCCCAGCCGCGTGTGTGGTACAGCTCGGCCGAATCCTC
>JBIIWL010000238.1:0-3418 GCA_044338885.1 Fibrobacteria bacterium | reverse complement strand
GGTCTACGAAACAGGGTTGCAATAGAAGGGAAACACGTGAAACACTTTCGCAATTCATCTTTGTGTCTGATTCTCACCCTCGGTTTGGTTGGGGTGCCCTTGGCTCAAGAGGCACGCCTTCAGCCGGGGAAAGGCATCAGTTTCAAGAGCGAAGACGGCAACGCCACGCTGAACTTGGGTGGACGCATGCAGGCGCGATACGCCTACGAGGAGAACGGTGATTCAAGTGCTTTCAGCGTCCCGCGCCTTCGCCTTGCCCTTAAGGGCTCGCTCTACGGCGCATGGAACTGGGAGTTCCAATCTGACTTCTCGAAAAACGAAAAGACCACGCTCAAGGATGGCTTCATCGAGCGGTCCTTCGGCCCTGCCCTCGCCGTGCGCGGCGGTCAGTTCAAGACGGCCTTTGATCGTCAACAACTGGAATCTTCGGGTCGACAAACGTTCGTCGATCGCAACCTTACCACGACAAAACTTGGCAAAGGTCGCGATGCCGGTGTTCAGGCTCACGGCGTTTTCATGAACAAGGTGATTCAATACCAAGCCGGTGTCTTTAACGGCACAGGCGAAGGCAGCACCAATACCAACGCCGGCCACATGCTGGTTGGGCGTGTGTCGATCAACCCCCTGGGCGATTTCGGCCTGTCACAAGGTGACATCAAGCCTTCGGCGAAGCCTTTGGTGTTCGTCGACGTCGCGGCCTATCAAGATCTCGACGCCGGTGGCACCACCGACGGTACAACGGGCCTCGCGCTCGGCGCGGGGGCTAAAATGGCCGGTGCCTACGGCGCGGCGGAGTACTTCCACCGTAAGACCAGCGCCGGTGTGACCTCAAACGGCTTTTACGCTCAGGCCAGCTACATGCTCGTTCCCGAATTCCTAGAAGCCGCGGCACGCTATGCCCAATATGACCCGAACGCTGATGCCGGTAGCGATCTTCAAACTGAAGCCACCGCCGCATTCAACGTGTTTTTCAATAAAGCCGCCCACGGCCTCAAATTCACCGCCGACGTCTCGCTCCTCTCGGACGATTCCAAAATCGGCGAAGTTAAAGACAACACCCGCACCCGTGCGCAGTTCCAACTGGTCTTCTGACCTCAAAGCATGAGCGCACGTTAACCCTCAATATTCACAGAGTTTAAACGACAGACACCACTTCAAGGAGCTTGTATGAAAAACTTCAAACACACACTCACCGCCCTGGCACTTGCCGCGGCGGTGGTTGCGCCCCGCGCCACGCACGCCGATGTAACCGGCGCCGGCGCGACCTTCGTCTACCCCGTGCTGGCCGCATGGTCGGATGCTTACAACAAGGAGACCGGCATTAAGGTCAACTACCAGTCGATCGGTTCGGGTGGTGGCATCGCGCAAATCAAGGCCGCCACAGTTGAATTCGGCGCCTCCGAGCGTCCGCTGTCGGACGAAGAACTCAAAAAGTTCGACCTTCTGCAATTCCCGCTCGTGATCGGCGGCATCTCCGTCGTCGTCAATATTCCGGGCGTCAAGTCAGGGCAATTGAAGTTCACGGGCGAACTTTTGGCCGACATTTACCTCGGCAAGATCACGACATGGGATGATGCGCGCATCAAAGCCTTGAACCCCAAAGCCAAGCTCACCAATGATCGCATCACAGTCGTGCAGCGCTCGGACGGTTCGGGTACGACCTTTGTGTTCACCAACTTCTTGTCGAAGCTCAGCCCCGAGTGGAAGCAAAAGGTCGGTGAAGGCACTTCGGTCTCGTGGCCGACCGGCGTCGGTGGCAAGGGCAATGAAGGCGTCGCCAACTACGTCAAACGAATCAAGAACTCGATCGGCTACGTCGAATATGCCTACGCCTTGCAAAACAACCTCGCCTATAGCCTGATCCAGAATGCCGACAAGAGCGCCTTCCTGGCGCCGGACCAAGCCAACTTCCAAGCGGCATCCGCCGATGCAGACTGGGCTGAGGCCACAGATTTCCGCGTGATTCTCACCAACCAAAAGGGCGCCAAGAGCTACCCCATCACCGGTGCGGTGTGGATCATGATGTACCGTCAGCCGAAAAACCCTGAGAATGCCAAGCAGGCCATTGAGTTCTTCAATTGGACGTTGACCAAGGGACAGAAAATTGCCTCCAAGTTGCACTACGTGCCGCTGCCTCCCGCGACCGTCAAGTTGATCCATGAGTATTGGAAGAGCGAATTCAAGGACGATCGTCTCAAAACGGCGATCAAATAAGGTCCTATTTCAATCGTGTTCCCGCAGAGGTGATCCTCTGCGGGAATGTTACTTTTGGCGCTCCCTGGAATTGGATACTCCTTCATGAAGTTTCACAACCCCTTCGACACCACCTCACTCGCGCAAATGCGTGGTCTCGACACCGCATTCCGCTGGACGACCTATGTGTGTGGTGCGGGCGTTCTCGTACTCCTGGTGAGCATCTTCGTGGTTCTATTTCAGGGCGGTTTACCCGCTTTCCGTGAAATGGGCCTGGGCTTTTTTACAAAGGCCAAATGGGATCCGGTTCAACTTGAATTCGGCGTCCTCGCCCCGGTCTACGGCACCTTGGTCAGTTCGGCGATCGCGATTATCATCGCCGTCCCTGTCAGCCTCGGCATTGCCCTATTCGTGGCCGAATTGTCCCCCGCTTGGCTGAGACAACCCGTCAGCACCGCCATCGAGTTGCTGGCCGCTATTCCCAGCATCATTTACGGCATGTGGGGCCTCTTTGTCTTCGCCCCGTTTTTCTCCGAGCACCTCCACGACCCGCTTGAGCAAATGTTTGCGGGTATTCCCCTCCTCCAATCGATGTTTACCGGGCCACCGCTCGGCATTGGCATGCTGCCCACGGGCATCATCCTGGGCATCATGATCATCCCGTTCATTTCCTCGATCATGCGCGATGTGTTTGTGGCAACGCCCGGGATTCTCAAAGAATCGGCCTACGCCATGGGCTGCACGATGTGGGAAGTGGCGCGCAACGTCACCCTACCCTACACGCGCCTGGCTGTGACCGGCGGAATTTTTCTGGGTCTGGGCCGTGCACTCGGTGAAACCATGGCGGTCACCTTCGTGATCGGAAACACCCACAACCTCAATTTCTCCCTGCTCGAACCGGGCACCAGCATCGCCGCGACGCTGGCCAATGAGTTCGCCGAGGCCTATTCGCCGATGTACGTCTCCGCGCTCATCGCCCTTGGCCTAGTGTTGTTCATGATCACGTTTATTGTTCTCGTGCTGGCCCGCATACTGCTCAGCCGCCTGAACCGTATGGAGGGTAAGGCCGCATGACGACCAAAGACCCGGCTCTCGCCGCCGTCACGCCGTCCAAAAACGTGCGCAGCGAAAAATCAATCGCCCTCGCCGCCAGCCTTTACCGCCGCCGCCGTGCGACGGACTGGTTAATCCGCGGCATGGCCGTGTTCACCACGGCCTTCGGCAT
>JBIIWL010000237.1:0-3423 GCA_044338885.1 Fibrobacteria bacterium | reverse complement strand
TGCCGCAGCCTGTGACGAGGAGCGCGGCGGTGAGGGCCAGGGTTGAGAAATGTGCAGTGCGGTAAATCATGGGATCAGGTCTTTCTCGCGTGTCCACAGGACCACAGTTTAAGGACGTAAGCGAACGTCGCACTCCTCCTTGCACTCCATGGGTTTTGGGGACCTTCGAGTACGATGATACGAAGTACGAGACCGAAAATTCCGGCAGGATAAATCCTCTACCTCATGGTTCAAGAATACTATATACCCTCCCCGTGTCCGCGACCGCCGATTCATCCCTTAAAGCGCTCGTTCTCCTGGGTGGGGGAATGCCGCAAGCGTATTGGTATGGGGTGGGGGACCTGCCGGAGGCCTTATTGCGACCCGGCACGATTGTCGAGGTTCCCCTGCGCACAACGACCGTGCCGGGGGTTGTGGTCGAAACCGGGTGTCCCACACTCACCTTCGCGGTCAGGCCGATTGCGCGCCTTGCCCCCGATGAAGCCGCCGTCCCTGCTGCCTGGATTGAACTGCTCCGCTGGATGGCGTCCTATTACCTCACGCCGCTCCCTCTGGTGCTCCAAGCCGCACTCCCGAAGGTAGCCACGCGGTTTTTATTTCATCCGCCCAAGCGCGTCGTCAAGCGCAAAAAAGTATCAGGCCTTAAAGATGAGAGCGGCTCGGCGGCCCTGGCACCTACGCCGGGACAGCATGAGGCTATCGCACGCATTGCGCCGTCACTGGATGCGTCTGAGTTCAAAACTTTTTTATTGCACGGCATCACCGGGAGCGGTAAAACGCTCGTGTACCTGCACCTTGCGCGCCGCGCCCTGGAGGCCGGCAAGCGTGTGCTGGTTCTCTTGCCCGAAATCGCCCTTACACCTCAAACCATCGGTCGCTTCGAGGCCTTTCTCGGCCGACCGGTGCCGGCTTTCCACAGCGGCCTCACCGATGCGGCGCGCCGCGATCTGTGGAAACAGTTGTTCGCGGGCGAGGCGGATATCGTTGTGGGTGCCCGTTCCGCAGTACTCGCACCGCTGGAAAATTTGGGTCTGATTATCGTCGACGAAGAGCACGACGGCAGTTACAAGCAAAGCGATCCCGCGCCGCGCTACCACGCGCGCGATCTCGCTCTATATCGTGGGCGACAATCGGGTTGTCCTGTCGTGCTCGGCAGCGCCACGCCGTCGCTCGAATCGTATCAGGCCGCGCTGGCGGGTAAGCATGAGTTGATCGAACTGACAGAGCGCGCCACCGCGGCGCCGTTGCCTGATGTCAAGCTTGTGGATATGCGCGAACAGTTGAAACTGCAAGGCAACCAACTGCTCTCCATCCCGCTCCGCGATGCGGTGCAACAAGCGCTCGATGCGGGTGGCCAAGCGATCTTGTTTCTCAACCGACGCGGGTATTCACCCCGCCGCGTCTGCAACGACTGCGGCACGCCGCGCACCTGCCCTTACTGCGCGGTGTCGCTAGTCTACCACCGCGGCACGAACGAATTGATGTGCCATTATTGCGGCTACGTGGCAGCCCCCGACTCGGCCTGCGAGCAATGCGGTGGCACCACGTTCACTGATGCGGGCAAGGGTGTTGAGAAGATCGAAGAAAACTTGAACGCCATTTTCCCGGGCGTCCCCATCGCCCGGCTTGATCGCGATACCACCGCCAAAGCGGGTGAGACCGAGCGTATTCTCGAAGGCTTCCGCGCCGGTGAGACGCGTATTCTGCTTGGTACGCAAATGGTGGCCAAGGGTCACGACTTCCCCAAGGTCAGTGTGGTGGGGGTGATGGATGCGGATGCCGGGCTTGAGTTTGCGGACTTTCGGGCGGGTGAGCGCGCCTTTCAACTGATCACCCAGGTGGCCGGGCGCGCGGGTCGTCACGGCACCGGCGGTACGGTATGGTTGCAAACCTTCCGCCCTGAAAACCCCTTACTCGGTTTCGCGCTCACCCACGATTACACGGGGTTCTTTCGTTCTGAGATTGATTCGCGTCAAACGCTTGGCTACCCGCCGTTCCGTCGCTTGTTGCTCTGCGAGATGCAAGGGGCCAAAGAGGATGACGTACGCCGCGCGATGGAGCGGTTTGCCGCCATCGTGAACGAGTTGGCCCCGCAGGCGCATGCCGAGGTGTTAGGGCCTGCATTTGCCGCACTCAAGCGCATCCGCAATGCGTGGCGCTTGCATGTGTTGATCAAGGGCGATTTCCCCAATCAACTGCAGTGGCTCGCTGAAACCGCGCAAGAGCGCATGACACCCGCGCTCCCAAAAGGTGTCAAGCTCCGTATGGACCGCGATCCGGTGAGCTTGCTCTAAAGCGCACGCCTCGGATTTCCCAGAAATCTGGCCGAAATCCGCCGAGCCCTCATAGGGGGAGACCCCATGTTCGTATTCCAGAACGAGACGTAGACTCCGCGAGCACCCTTCTCAAGGAGTCTTTATGAGCAAGAAAACGAGTGACGAACTTTCGGGTGGTAAAACCCCGGTCAGCCTGCATCACCTGAACAAGGATATTCCCTTGGCCGGCGCAACAAGCGTGGTGAAGCATCCCCAAGGGAAACCTTGGTTGCGTCAGTTGGAAACGGATCGCAAAAAAACACCGACCAAAAAAAAGTGATCAGTACATAATCTGATTGACGATCCGGTTTGCGCCTAGCCCGACTGTGATTTAAAGATCTAGTGATGAGGCCCTTAGGGATAGACCCCGTGTTCTGCCTCCGATGGGCGGCGTATACTACCCGATCACCCCTTCAAGGAGCCAACATGGCCAAGAAAACCGTGGCCGCGATTCCGGCCAATATTAAATCCTCGAATCTTGCCAAGCTGTTTCAAGACAAAGCCCGCGAGGCGAAGCTGAGCATTCAAAACAATCCGGACGGCTTGCCGTGGATCAAGAACAAGGTGATCAAAGAAGCCTTAGTGGGTAAACGGAAAACTTCCTGACCTCACCACGCCGTGGCAGGGGCGAACCGCGGAAACGCCGCCGGCCAACTCACCGGGAGGCGCGGTGTTCTGGCCCCATACTGTTCGAACGTCAGTAAAATGGATAGTCGCTCCAACGATTCGAGAGGCGTTTCGTGGAGCGCTTCTGAAGTTGTTGCTGTGGATGAGTCGGTGTGCTGCCACGGCACCACCGGCGCTGTGAAGCTCAGCCATACGGTCGGGCTGGCATCATTTCGTGATTGGTGCTGAGCCGCGTGCCTCTCGATGAACCGCATCAAGGCCCAATCCCCGAACATCGCGAACCGCATGGTGACACTGTCCGGCGTTTGGAATAGGTCTTCTGAGGTTGCTTGCCGAGGGCGCATCCCGGTGCGCTCCGACCACTTGACTTCCAGTGCGATGGGAGACCCAAAACGCCAGGACAAGTGAGGGATGCCGTGCTGTGGCACGCGGACTTCGCTAAAATCGTCTGTGAGCCTAAACACGCGCTCTAGATTTCTCG
>JBIIWL010000236.1:0-3427 GCA_044338885.1 Fibrobacteria bacterium | reverse complement strand
CTTCCACATCGTGGCTGGCCGCGGCGGGCTATTCCAAAGAGGGGCTGTTCAATAGTCTCACCTTCTCGCTCGAGGGCTATTACAAGATCCTCGACCACCTGCTCGTTGCCGCGGCGACATCGGATGTCGCCGATTCGATCAACGAAGATCCTGAGGCGCAATTCGGGGACTACTTCAAAGAAGCCGAAGGCTATTCCTACGGCTACGAAACCTCGTTGCGCAAACCGAACGGTATTTTCCAGGGCGGCGTCAGTTACTCGCAAGGTATGGCCGTCATTCGTGAAGACAACTTCGATCAGGCCTACTACCCCAAGTGGCATCAAGCCCACAGCCTTAAAATCGACGGCGCCCTCAACTGGACCGGCCCTGAAGGCATTTGGGGCTCAGCCCGTAAAGGCAAGGCCGCCAGTAAGTATTTCCGTTCATCCACTCAAATCAAATACGCCACCGGTTTGCCCTACACCGAGGTCATCGGTCACCAACCCTCCCACCTCATTGACCAAAACACGGGTGAAGGTGGCGGTGGCCCGAGCCCTACCTTCTCCGACAACGTCGAGACGAACAACGGCAATTACAACATGTCGTTCGTCCCCTCATACTTCCGGTGGGACGTAAAGCCCGTGGATTGGGGACGCGAGGGTAAGTGGAACTTCTCATTCACCATTTTAAACATCACCAACCACGCCAACATCTTCTTCTACAGCTATGACCGTGCCGAAAATCCGCCGGCCAAGCTTTCCTTTACGCAATTTCCCTTCTTCCCGGCGCTTTTGAGCTATGAATACTATTTCTGAACTGCTCACCGTCAGTGTAGCTCGCCGCCCGCGTCGCTGGATGCACGCCGCACTCGTTGGCGCATTGTCGCTTGTGGCAGGTTGTATTCCCGGCCCATGGGAGTATAAACCCGAACATCAGTCTGAATTTAAGGGCATCACCGTTTCAGGTTACGCGATCGCGGACCGGCCCGTCCAAGCGCTGTGCTTCGAAAAACTGCTCACCTTGGGCGAAGCTTCTTCAGAGGCCTTCGCGTTTTACGATTCCGCTTCGGTCGGTATTACCGGCACCTTTTCGAACGGCGGTCAAACGCTCGTGCTTACGCCGCACCCCAACACGCCCAACTGCTTCATAGGCTCCCCCAACGCGCGCTTCCTGCGTGGGCAGCAGTATGAACTCCAAGCGCGCTTCGTCTGGGACAGCGCCGGCACAACGACCGTCACCACATTAAACGCCACGGCCCAGGTTCCCGTACAATTCACCATCAGCGACACGGCCTACGCCCCGAGCATCGCCACGGTGGGCGTTGCGCTTGAAGACGTCACCAACCCGGCGGTATTCAATCTGTTGCCGCCGCGGCCACGAGCCCTCTTCGTCGCCAAATATGGCGATACCCTCAACGCGCTCGCAGGCGATAGCGCGGGCCTCGCCGTGTGGAAGGCCGCCAATGGCAAGACCATGCAGGCCGAACTTTTATTTTGGCTCTCCGGCGATCAAGTCGCTTACCGCAGAAACGACAGCCTGTTCTACCTCAGTCGACCGTCGAGCTTCAGCAACTTGTCTCACTATTACAAAGCCCGCCGGGATCCATTGGTGGAAGGCGTCCTCGTCAGCCACCGGTTCGACACCACCGGCTCGCGCCCTGCGACCTCTTTCGACTCGCTCGGCAACATCGCACCAGACTCCAGTAACTTTTACTTCTCGGGCAACCTCCGCAGGCTCGCATTCTACAACGACTTTATATTGCCCGATGGTAAACACAATTTCGATTCGATGAGCGTGTTCAACGTCTGGTTTTGGAGCGGCAAGAACCGTCTTTATTTCTATGGCAGCGAACGGATTTACGCGTTGTATCAACTGGCGCTTTCCGAAGCTGATGGAAATTCAAAAATCAAATTGCCCACCAATGTGGTCGGTGGCCGCGGATTTTTTGCCGGCATGATCCTTGACTCCTTCGATGTGCAGATCAAGTTGGATTCATCCACCCAGGCGTTCCTATACCCCGACACCCGTGCCTATACCTGCCGCGACAAAGGCTGGTTCAATACACGGGACTGCATCGGCTTTTACCCTCAGTATTGCGCCAGCAAAGGTTGGGCTCCCGGTGACTGCAAGCTGAATGCCATCTATCGCTTGCTCGACCCGGTCGACAGTCTGACCTTGACACCCGCCCTGCGCGACTCAGCGCGGACTTGGGGTTCTTTCGACCCCTCAATAAGAGAAGAAGCCGAAGTTCGATATTGTATCGACAAAAACTATCCCTCGCATGTTCCCGCCTGCACGCCGATCCAAGCCGAATGCGAAAACGCACAATCTGGAAATGGTTGCCAAATATGGCTTTGGACCCGCTGCCAACTCAGCTACTGGAAATTGCCCGCCTGCGCCGAGGGGCTCAAATCGTATTGCCGTGCCAAACGCGACATCCATCAGGTGATGTGCCGCAACGTGCCGGAGGATTAAAAATGGAAACGACTTTCATTCAGGTTTATTTGTGGAGGAGCAACACATGAGCATCATGACGTGGTTTCATAAGGTGAGCGGGGGTGCCCCGCAGGCCGCCTTGTTGCTGGCCCTCGCCGGGGCGATGCTGACGCCGACCGTGGCTGTGGCGCAAGAGCCGGCGACGGAAACGGCACGGCTGCGCGCTGAGATCGTACGACTCAAACGCGAAGTCCAGCGCGCCGAGGTCGACATCCGCCGCACCGACTCACTCTCCCGCGAAGAACAGGCGGCCGCCACACGCAGCCGCGAACGACTGCTGCGCGACCGCGAACGCCGCGAAAAAGAAAATACCGCGCTCGAAGCGCGTGTGCGCGAAGCCCGTGGTCGCATCGCCTCCGAACAGGCACGCGGCAACAGCTACGTGAACGCCACCGGTGAAGAAGAAGCGCGTGGCAAGGCCGTGCTCGCCCTGCTCGCCCTCGTCGCCGACTCGCTTGCCGCCCGCGTGGATGCGGGCATCCCTTGGGACAATGCCACGCGATTGGAACGCATCCGGTCACTGCGACGCGACCTCGAGGCCGCTACCGCCTCTCCCGACGAAGCCTTCGCACGCCTAGCGGCCTTGCTCCGCGAAGAAACCAAGAGCGGAGACGAGGTCACCCTGTCAGGCCGTCCGCTCACACGCAAAAGTGGCGAAGTGGTGAATGCCCAAGTCCTCAAGATCGGCAACCAAGCCATCCTGTACGTCGATGAAGACGGCAAAAAGTTCGGTATTCTAGAACGCAGACAAAGCACCGGTGATTCAACGGCATGGGTGTGGCGTGAAGATCTAAACCTCTCGGAACGGACGGCCGTCAAGCGCGCCGTGGCCGTAAAGGCCGGTCGCGAAACACCGCAATTGGCCGCCTTAGAGGTCCCGCTCGCGGGCCTCATCACCCGTCAAGCGGCGACTGCCGCCCCGGTTGACGACACCGATACCACTGGGCCCGCA
>JBIIWL010000235.1:0-3452 GCA_044338885.1 Fibrobacteria bacterium | reverse complement strand
AAAAAGACGCGTTCGAGTTATCCGCTGAACCGAGGCCGGGCATGCGTGTCATCGCCGCGTGGGTTGAACCGAGACCGGTCATGTGGCGCGCATCAAAATCATCGCGCGCGTTGATCAAGGTGCGTGGCGAAGCTGTGGCGGTCCCTAAAATTCCGGAAAGCATCAAAACGGCCAATAGGGCGCTTTGCGGAAATTTGAATGATGGAAATCGCATAAAAATGCCCGGGTGTAGTGCCGTCACACCCTTAAAATACAACCTGAAAACCGCGCCCGCCTTATTCCTTAGGCTGGTTTTCGCCCGTCACCTTCACAACTTTTTGGGAGAAGGTTTCCAGGGCGGCATCCTCTAACCAGGTGAAGGCCATAATGATGACCAAATCACCGATTTGAACCAACCGCGAGGCGGCCCCATTCACGCAAATTTCGCCAGAACCGGGCTTTTTACCCCGAATACAGTAGGTTTCGAACCGTGAGCCGTTGTTCAGGTTCACCACTTGAACCTTCTCGTATTCCTTAATGTCCGACAAAGCCATCAGCGCGGGGTCGATGGTAATCGAGCCTTCATAGCTCAAATTCGCATCGGTCACCGTGGCGCGGTGGATTTTGGATTTCAGGATTTCGCGAAGCATGGGGTCAAATCTGCCTTTGGAACGACTGGGGTTAAACCGCTCGGACGTGCGGTTTAATGGTGCCGGGAGCGAGAATCGAACTCGCACGGGAATTACCCCACCGGATTTTGAGTCCGGCGCGTCTACCAATTTCACCATCCCGGCAGGGAGAGCGGGGTGTAAATATAGTTAGATCTGGGCGATTTTATAGGCTGGATTTAGCTGTCAGCAGTCAGCTCTCAGCTGTCAGCAAAGGCACGCATGATCAGACTGACGTTTTCAATGCTTAGAACGAATGGATCCCTGGATGGGCTGGTTGCAAATTGGTGTGTTTCCTGATCGCTGACGGCTGACCGCTGAAATGCTCTACGGCCCGAATACGCACACTCACTCCTTCGTCACCACCCGAAATGAATACCCCAGCGGGTCGAACACTCGTTTGCCCTCGCTGAGCGCTGTGGCTGCGTCTTTGTAGTCGCCGGCGACCACACGGTGCAAGGTGCGGTTGCCCGCACGTAATGGTTCGACGCGCGACACGATTTTTTTCGCGGCGAGTTCGGCACGCAAACGTTCCGCATTCTCAGCAAGCGCAAAGGCGCCCAACTGCACCATGTGAGTCCCGGTTTGAGGCCCAGAGGCGACGGGGGTTGGGCGCGGTGTCGCCACCGGTGCGACCTGACGCGCGGCCGGGGCGGGGAGTGCGCGGGCCTCAGGGCTGAGGGGATAGGTCCATCGCAGTGAATCTTCCCAGTTCGATCCTTGAGGAGATTTGGGTTCGGTCCGGAGCGAGAGTAACAGCAGGCCGGGGGTTTCTTCCACCGGCATGCGGCCGCGCGCTCCTTGAAGCGCGCGCACGGCAGCCACGGTATCGCCGTCTCCACCGCGCGCGAGCAACACGCGGGCCTGGGCGGCGCGCCCGAGCGGCCAATAGTAGGCCCGCGTGCCTTTCGTCTCGATCAGCTGCAAATAGGTCAAAGCCGTATCGAGGTAGGCCGCGCGCGCCGGTTGTTTAAGCGCGAGTTGCAAACAGGCATGGGCCATCCAATAGGCGGCCTCTTGGGACCACAGCCCGTTGGGGTGACGCTGTAAATAGAGGCGAAATTGGGGAATGGCGAGGTGAAAGCGATCGGCCGCGTAGTGGTATTGGCCCAACCTGAACACCGATTCGCCCCGCATCTGTTCGGGCGCAGAATCGGAGGAGGCGCCGGTGTAACCCCGCGCCGAAGCCTCGCCATCGGCTTCAAGTTTGCCGGCGAACATGGCGCGCCACACGGCGGGAAGAGTGGCGCTGTGCTGCTCGACGAGGGCTCGCGCCTCATCGAGTCGCCCGTGCGCCGCAAGCCGGCCCGCTTCGCGGCGCACTGAGTCCGCCAAGACCGCATCCGGTTCCTGACCTACGGCATTGAAGGCCCCCATCAGCCACACGAACACAGAAAGTCTACGAAGGGTATTCCACCCCCCCACAACACGTTGCTGAATTGGTGCTGTCGCCATCATACTGCGGGCATATCTCCCGGATGTGAGGTCGTGGGTACGCTGTGGGCGGCAGCAGTTAAGGCCGCTGCGGCCGTTTTTAAACGGAGGATTTCTTGATCGCGGTGGCGGAGTTGCAAGCGCAACATCATCACGCGCCACAGATCGACGATGGCAAACAGCACGATGCCGCTGACGAAGGCCAGCAGAATCCAGAAACCCAAGACCAGCGAGAAACTCCATTTGAGGAACGAGAATTCTAAAGGCATTCCCAGGCTCGTCTGATTTTGAAAGATCACAATCGCAAAGACGACGAGCAGTGTGGCAAAGAGAACGCGGCGCAAGAGTTTCATGCAGCCTCCGGGTTGCGCTCCCGCTCGGGGAGCGCGTCTGGGTTTAAACGACCGTGCCGCGCAAGATCAGTCCGCGACGCTCCAGGATTTTCGCCTTGACGTATGCGCCCTTTTCCACCCCGGGCGCGGCCGGGACGATGATTTTCTTGAACCCATCGGTCTTGCCCATCCACTCGTTGGCGTTGCGGCTGGAGGGGGCTTCGATGAGAATCTCTTCGGTGCGGCCCACCAGCGCGTCAAGACGCTCTTCGGTGAGGCGCATTTGCAATTCGATCACGCCCTCAAGCCGCCTTTGCTTTTCGTCTGCGGTCAAGGTTTCCGTTTCCAGAAACGAGGGCGTACCCTCGCGCGGGGAGTAGGAGAACATGAACGCATGGTCGAAGCCTACCGCTTCCATCAGCGACAGCGTATCGGCGTAATCCTGCTCGGTCTCGCCTACAAATCCCGTGATGATGTCGGTGGTGATCGAAACATCGGGAATGGCCGCGCGGAGCTCCTGCACGATTTCGAGAAAGCGCTCGCGGGTGTATTGGCGGCGCATTTTTTTGAGCAAGGAGTTCGAGCCCGACTGCAGCGGCATGTGGACGTGCTTACACACCTTGTCGCACTCGGCGATGGCGCGAATGGTGGCCGTATCGAAGTGGCGCGGGTGCGGCGAGGTGAAGCGGATGCGGCGCAAGCCCTCGACTTCATTCAGACGACGGAGCAATTGGGCGAACGTGACCACGCCGCCGGTGTTGGTCGTGCTTTCAGTCGCGTCGGATGACCTGGTTGCGGCTTCGAGGTCTTCTGTGTCGAAGCTGACGGTTGCGGGCGTCCCGCGTGGCGCGCGGCTGACATCGCGGTAGGAGTTTACGGTTTGGCCGAGCAGACAGACTTCGGTCACGCCCTGTGCGACGATCTGGCGCACTTCGGCGAGGACCTCGTCAGCCGATCGGCTGCGTTCGACGCCGCGGACGGTGGGCACGATGCAGTAGGTGCAGCGTTTGTTGCAGCCGCGCATGATGGTGACGTGCGC
>JBIIWL010000234.1:0-3457 GCA_044338885.1 Fibrobacteria bacterium | reverse complement strand
TACACGCCGCTGTTGCCGCGATTTTGACCCGTGGCAGTGGGCTGAAACGGGCTCATGAACTCAATATGAAGGTAACCGGCCCCGTGTGTCACAGCCGTGCGAACCCCGCGATACAAGTAACCCCCGAAACGAACCTGGGGCGCCGTGTTGTTCGCGATCCACTTGGCAAATTCGGTCGTGGGGCTAGCGGCCGCGGTGGCGCTATCAAACCAGCTTTGGACGGTGCCCCACTCAGCCTTCGGCTTCAAACCGACGGTGGGGCTGCGACGAACCACGCGGTTCAACGAGAACGTCATGCCTGCGGGCCCTGTACCTGTCAGCACCTTGTTTGTGCCGGCACCGGTAATTTGAGTCGCGTTATAACCACCCGCCGTGGCGACGGGGTAAGCAAACGTTGTGGCATTCCACGTTCCGGTGCCGGTGTAGCGGTTCGTGCGATTCCAAGCCCCATACCCTGGCCGGCCGGGCAACTGCAACAGCCCACCGGGCAGTAACGTGAGGTAGTAGGAGTTATTGCCGCGAGCCTGTACCCACGCCCCGAGTGTATCGCCGGTGGAGGTCACGCCAAAATATTCGCCTTGAACTTCGTAGGCCTGCAAGGCGGCCGTATTCGAAGCAATGGTCGTGGGCATAAAGCTACCGGATTGGGCACCGGCCAAGCCAAGCAGCGTGGTTAAACCGAGCCCGGCGATTTTCAAGTTGAACGACTTCATGAGTGATCCTTGTGTACTGTATCTATTAAAGCGGTAAAATCGAGACGGCGCGGCTTAGTGCAGCGCCACCGGGCGGGCGAAGGTTTGACCGGCCACGCGCGCTTCGAGCACGTAGCTTCCGCGCGCGAGTGACGACGTCATCATGGTATTCGTCACCTGACCGGCGGCCACGTTTAGCGAAGAAACGGGACGACCTTTAAGGTCACGCAACGTAAAGCGCGCGGCCTGGGCGAAGTTCGAACGGATCACCAGCGTGCCGCCCACAGCCTGCGCACGGAAGTCGCGCGCCCGAGCCGTCGGTGAGCCCAAGCGTGAGTCAACGATTGAAGTCGGCGCGAACGCCGTATCGGTCGAGTGGAAATTGAGCGTGTACCAGGCCGCGATACGCGACGGCGCCGCTCCTGCAGTGGTCGGCTCGCCCCACGGCGCGGAGCCGTCTGCGGCCAGAATGCCCGTGCCCTTGATCATGACCACGCGCGAGTTACCGCCACCCGACACCGCATTACCGGTCGGGGCTACGGCTGCCGGAACGTTCGGACGCACTGACGCCGCCGGCATGGAAGCCAACTGCAAAAACACGCGCGTTGAATCGGGGCTGATGCGCACGCTGCTCACTGTGACCGTCGCTAAGCCCTGCTGACTGCCACCACCATACGTCTGACTGCTGAGGTTGTTGGTCCATGTTTGAATCGTGTAGTTGGACGCGGTGGAGGCAGAGGGGCCGACCTTCTTCGTAAACTGCAACTCGAATCCGTTGATGCGGGCGCGCACAGCCAAGAGGTCGAAGACCACGGTGTCTTTAGGCACCAGCTTAAAGAAGTCATGCTGCACGTTGCAGCTTCCGGTGCGGTCACCGGTCAGTGCCCCCACGCCACCGGCACCACCCCAGCACCAGTTACCCGAAGCCGGGTTAGGTCCGCCGGCTTGACCGCCGCCGTAGATCGAGCCGTCTTGGCCCAGCAGTAAGCGTCCGACACCAGCGCGGAACCCTGCCGAAAAGAGCATCACCGCACCTTGCCACTCGCCTTGCATCTTTTCCAAAAAGACGCGCTGAATCCCACCGAAGGTCACGTCGCCGTACAGCAACTGACCCGCGTATTGGCCTTGTGTGAGGTACACCAAGCCGGCGGGGTTATTGGCGATATCGGTATTGGTCGTGCCGCCTTGGTTCAGCGAGATCGCCGGAAACGACTCGCGAATCCCTTTCATGTGACCATAGGGCTGCAACGAGTCGCACCGGAAACCGTAGTAGCGGCCGGGACGATAGTTGTTGATCGAGTTGGCCGGATTGTAGTTGCCCTGGATATCCGAAAAGAAGATTTCGCCTTCGGGACCGACGACGAACCCATTGGGTGAACGCAACCCACCGGCGGTCACTTCGACAGTTTGATTGTTGGGATCCATCTTCAACACAGCGCAGCGGTCACGACCTTGGTCGTAACGATCATTGCCGTTATCATATTGCACGCCCGTACCTGCATAAAAGAAGCCATCCGTACCGCGCACGAGGCTATAGTTGAAATGATGCCAACGACGCGAGTTCATGGTCCCGTAATTGTTCGGAGCGTGAGTCGTGAAGGAGCGGAATACATTCGGAGCGATGGAATCGGTGCAAGCGCGCGTGCCGCAGGTCCGAATCACCTTAATGGGGTTTACGCCGTTCGTGTAAGGCCCAAGGCCGATGAAACGCAAAAGCCCGGTCTTGGTGAACACGTAAATCGTATCGGTGTTCACGTTGCCACTGCGCCCCACAAATAAGCCCAGAGGTTCCCACAACCCCGAATAAATGCGCGACGTGTCTGCCGGGGTAATGCCCGTGGGGCCCGTCACATTGCTGATCACGTTCATCCAACCGGGGCCACCTCCATTGGGCACCGTAAGGCCGATATCGCCGTACAGACCATTCGCCTGGTGTCCCCCGCCGGTCACATACGAGCCATCCTGACCCCACATGACCGCGACCATGCGGCCATCGGAAAGCCAGTCCATACCACCAAAGCGCCAGCCCGAATGAATCGCATTGCGGAACGAAACCAATTTGTAGCCGGGATGCACGCCGGGGCCGCTGGGGCTGGGTACGCCATTGGCGCCGCCGCTCGCTGCTGAGGTTCCGATCGTCGAATTGCCCAGCGGTGTGGTGCGTGCCACGCTTTCCACATGCGCGGCCGCCAACACGAGCGCGAGGGACAGCCCCAGCCGCACGCAGGAAGAACCCAGATAATTTGACCCATAAGGAAGGCGATTCGCTGTCGTTGCACCCATTTCATTCTCCTTCAAAATTTCATACGGCCGCACGGCGACCATGGCAAACACTGTGCGGTAATCTACCGCGAATTCGTGATAATTTTTCTGCTTAAATGAGGAAGCTGACGAAAATGCGCGTGAAATGCACCGCAATTTTCCGCTTAAAAACCGCCATTCAATCATTTAAATCATCAAATTTCACGCTCTCGGAAACTTTGAGACTGTGTACGATACACGCCCACACTTTCCATCAAGAACGGCGCGCCGCAGCGCACCATCCCGCCACAAAGTGGAAGAGCGTGCTTTAGGATTCACCGGGCATGCGCGCGCGCAAACCCCGAGGCTAGGTCTCCAATTTGGGAGACAAGCGTGACATCCTGACTCTTACTCACGAGAGGTCACCGGAGGGCGTGCATCAGCCCGTCCCCCTGTAACAGGATCAATCTATGCCCGAACAAAAATCGGGGCCGCACATTTCTAGTCGAATTTGTAGGGTAGCC
>JBIIWL010000233.1:0-3463 GCA_044338885.1 Fibrobacteria bacterium | reverse complement strand
CCTGTCCCCGTTTTATTCGTGCTCCTGGCGCTGCTCGTCGCGGTTGCCTTTGCGGCGGACGTGGCGTTCGGTCCGGTCACGTTGACCCTGCGTGAAATTGTGGATGGCCTCACGGGCGCGGGTGACCCGGCCTCACTCTCGAATGTGATTCTGCGCGAGTTTCGTTTGCCGCGCGCTGTGGCGGCGCTCTGTGCGGGTGCGGGCCTCGGCGTGGCGGGCTTTTTATTGCAGACTCAATTTCGGAGCCCGCTGGCGGGCCCTGCGGAGTTGGGTGTGAGTTCCGGTGCGGGCCTCGGCGTGGCGGCGCTGCTGATGGCTGAACCGTTACTGCCGACCCTTTTGCACTCGGCATTGGGTCCTTGGCCTGTGGCCGGTGCGGCGGCCTTGGGAGCGGCCGCAACGATGGTCTTGGTGTTGGCCATCGCGACGCGCGTGTGGGATTCCGCCTCGCTTTTACTGGCGGGTTTGATGATTGCGAGCGCGTGCGGCGCGGTGATCAGCTTGATGCAATATTTTAGCGATGCCACTCAATTGAAGGCGTATTCGTTGTGGGGGTTTGGCGGACTCGGGGGCGTGACCTGGGCGCAGAACGGTGTGCTCGTGGTGTGTGTGGGCGCGGGGCTTGTGGCCGCGCTGTCTTTATCACGACCGCTGTACGCGTCGTTGCTCGGTGACTCTGCGGCGGCAGCGCTCGGCGTGCCAGTGAAGGGCTTCCGCGTGGCAACGTTAGCGGTCGCCAGTGTGTTGGCGGGCGCGATCACGGCTTTTTGTGGGCCGATCGCCTTTGTGGGGCTGGCGGTGCCGCACTTGGCGCGGGCACTGTTGCGCCGTTCCGACCCGCGCGTCTTGCAACCGGCTTGTATTCTGATCGGCGCCGCGCTCTTGCTCGTGTGTGATGCATTGAGCCACGCGCCCGGGTGGAGTGGTTCTCAAGCGGTGCTCCCCCTCAATGCGATCACATCGCTGTTCGGTGCGCCGGCGGTGTTGTATTTCTTGCTGCGCAGCGCCGGGAGACGCGCGTGATGTCCGACCTAAGCGCCGCATCACCGACTGCACCGCCGCCCTTATTGGCTGCGCGTGGGCTGACTGTGGGCCATGGCACGTGCGCCTTGTTTCCGCCTTTGGATGCGACGTGGCATGCCGGAACACTCGTGGCGTTGCTCGGGGGGAACGGTGCGGGTAAAACCACTTTACTGAAAACCCTTGGCGGCATTTTACCCGCACTCGCCGGTGATGTCACCTTGGGTGGTGATCGTGTAGCCGACCTGCCGGGGCGTGAACGAGCCCGTCGCATTGCCCTGTTATTGACAGACCCGGCCCTTCCGCCCTTTTTACTGGGCCGCGAGCTCGTGGCCTTGGGGCGCACGCCGCACGCGCCTTGGTTTGGTGTGACTGATGAGGCCGATGACGCCGTTGTGCAGCGCGTGATGGAAACGTTGCGCTGTGCGCATCTTGCGGATCGGAGGCTCGGTACACTCAGTGACGGTGAGCGCCAACGATTGTGTTTGGCACGGGCGCTCGCGCAGGATGCCGCCGTGTTGCTGCTTGACGAGCCGCTCTCGCATCTCGATCCGCCTGCCAAAGCAGAGCTTCTTGCGTTATTATACGACTGGGTGCGTGCTGATCGCTCGACGAACGCGGAGGCTTCTGAGTCTCCGGGTCGCCTCGTGATCGCCGCCGTGCATGAAGTCGACCTGGCGCTCGGCTTTGCCGATCGCTGTGTGCTCGTAGCGCCGGGCACGGTACCCTTCCTCGGTGAGCCCGAAGCAGCGGCCGGCGAACCGCTGCGCCGCGTGTTTCCCGGATGGCCTGATTTTTGGGACCCGTTGGCGTTGCGATCGCGCAGAATGAGCACGAATTCTTCCGTAATTCGTAAACCCTAATTCGTAATTTTCTTCTGTGACCACACCTGCCTCCACACTGTACAAGGACCCGCGCGAAGGCCATACCTTGGTGCTATGCCCCATTGGTATCGGCAATTTCATCATGCTGACCCCGGCGCTCAAGGCTCTCTCAGAGGCGGTGGGCCCGAATCGCGTGAGTTTTTTGGCGTTGAAAGAGGGCATAGGCGCCATGGCCCGCGCGAGTCGGTTATTCAACACCGTATACACGTGGGACCCTGATCGCGAAAGTCTCCTCAAAGGCGCCGCATTGCTCGCCCAAATCCGCGACGAAAAATTCTCCCACAGCATCGCGCTGTTTCCCACGTCTCATTGGAAGTATTCGCTCTTTCAGCGCGCCGCCGGAGCGGCTCATCGCACCGGGTTTCGGTACCCCCATCAGCGGTTGCCCGACTTGATTCAGCATTTATCTGTGCCGTTGGTCCACGCCCACGATACGCCGCAAAACATCAGGTTGGTCGAGGCCTTTCTGCGAGGCACCGTTGAGAACCCGGTGGAACCGTTTGTCGCCTCTCAACCTGTACAGCCTGCGTCCCTGCCGTCGACACCATTTTTCGCCTGTCATCCTGGCTCCAGTGCGGAGCGCGGCATGGCTGAGAAGCGTCTGCCCCCCGATGCCTTTGCCGCCATCATCCGCCGCGTGCATCGCGATACGGGCTGGATGTGCGCGCTCGTCGGTGGCCCTGAAGAACACGCGCTGCGTGCGGCTGTGGCGATGGATTGCCGCGAGTGCCTGGTTGACGTGCCCACGCGCTCGCTTGATGAGACCGCTGGTGTATTGAAAGCCGCGCGCTTCTTCTTAGGGAATGACAGTGGCTTGATGCACATTGCTGCTGCGGTCGGCACCCGGTGCGCCGCTTATTTTGGCCCGACCGACGAGGCGCGCACAGGGCCTTATGGGTATTGGATGGCCGTGCCTGAACGATTGAATCTTACCGTACATCAACCCAGGCACCTGATCCTTCGTCGTGAACACAGCGTGCCGCTGTGGACGATCGACACGATTGGGATCAACCCGCCGATCGAGCGCTCAGAAGCCCTCGCACGCTGGAACCTTGATTTACCACACACCTTGCCGCGATTGATGGAGTGGGTGAGGGCCTTGTGAAGCTGAGCGGTCACCGGACAGCGATCAGGAAATGATTCTGACTCCAGGTGTTCTCGCTTAGGGGCAGCGATTATTGATCAGGAGTCGTCCGCTTCGCGGATTCCTGTCTGCGGCTCATCAGTTTACATCCACACCTTCGTGTCGCAATAACAGTCGCTTTACCGCAAGGCCACCGCTGAAGCCGCCAATTTTTCCGTTGGCCGCCAGCACGCGATGACAGGGTACAAAGAGCGGTAGCGGGTTGGCCCCACAGGCCGAACCCACGGCACGCGAGGCTCCCGGGTGTCCAATTTGGGCGGCGATTTCGGCGTAACTTTTGGTTTTGCCCAGAGGGATTTTCTCGATCGCGGCCCAAACTTTTCGTTGAAAGTCGGTTCCATCGAGCGGCGCTTTGAGCGTGCGCGGGAGTGGCTTTGATTTCGCGAAGTATTCATCGAGCGCACTCTTGGCCGCG
>JBIIWL010000232.1:0-3481 GCA_044338885.1 Fibrobacteria bacterium | reverse complement strand
CCGCGGTGATGCCCGCCGGCTCACCCATTGGGAGCGGCCAAGGCGTGCTCAACGAAAACAATATTCACATGATCATGGAATCGCTCTCGTGCCCGGTGATTGTGGATGCGGGCATGGGCACGGCATCCGACCTCGCCCGCGCGATGGAGCTGGGTGTGGACGGCATTTTATGCAACACCGGCATCGCCTGCGCCGCCGACCCGGTGCGCATGGCGCGGGCGTTCCGCCTCGCCACCGAAGCCGGCCGCGATGCATGGCTCTCGGGGCGAATCCCACGCAAGCTGTATGGCAGCGCGAGTAGCCCGCAGGAAGGTTTGCGCTGATTGGGGCCTTAGGGTTGGTACGGTCTCAGGGGGGCCTTTCCTAGGAGTTGGTACCTCCCTAGTGGGGCCTTTCCTAGAAATGTTACGATGCCGTGAGGGCCAATCCTCGGAATGGTCTATGAGGCTTTCGGGATGTTTTAAAACTCCACAAGGTTTTGACCACGGGCGCCGTGTATGGCAGGCAAGGCGAGGATGCCAATATCCCAATTCCGACATCCCCAAAAATCACGTTGGTCGGCATAACATTCCGAAGAGTGGCCTACAGGGCATCGTACCAACTCCGTTAGAATCCTCTCAAGCGCAGGGTACCAACATACTTGTAGGGCTTTAAAACCATCACCAATTCACCCGTAAGGCCCCCCATGTATTCCTCCCCCCACGACTTTATCCCCGAATACCTCGAGTCAGAATATTTTCTGTTTCTTGCTCCTGAGGTTAAAGAACACGCAGAGATCGCGCTCGCGGCGTTTTGTGATCGTGCCGTGGCACGGGGGGCGGTGGCCATGGCCGACTTGACCCCGACCATTGTGGATGCTGTGCTGATGCAAGATATGGGGCGCTTGAATTTTCCCGTGGCCGCGAAACAGGCACTGCCCGATTTGCTCGATGGGTTCTTCGGATTTTTGCGGGAGACGGGTCGCTTCCCCTCTGCGGGTGCGCTGCAAATGTGCGCCGAGGCGCTTGGGCCGAAGTTCCGTGCGTCGCTGCGTTCAGATGGGAGCGTGAAAGGCGAGACCGTGCGTAAAGTGTCAGCCACAATCGGCCGCAACGACCCCTGCTTTTGTGGCAGCGGCCAGAAGTACAAGAAGTGCTGTGGCGCCTAGGTAGCTATACGGGAGCTGACAGCGGTCAGCTTACAGCTTACAGTCACACAACGAAAAATGTGGTCCCACCCAGAACAGGTTTGAACAAAAAAACGGCCCCGGAAGGAGCCGCTTTTTGTTTTCGCTGACAGCTGAAGGCTGAGAGCTGAACGCTCGTTAGGCCTCATCCCCATGATGTTTGATCACCTTGGCCTGCACGTGGAACATGACCTCTTCGGCGATGTTGGTCGAAAGGTCACCGATGCGCTCCAAATTGCGAGCGATGCGCATGAGTTCGAGGGCGGCTTCCAAACTGAGGGCGCCGCTTTTCACCATCTGAATGGCCTCGCGCGTGGTTGAGCGGTTGAGGCCATCGACCATGTCGTCGGCTTCGAGCACCGTGCGGGCCGTGTGCATGTCTTTCTCGAAGAAGCTGCGGCAGGCGTCACGGAACATGTTGTGCGTGAGGTCGAACATGCGGGGCAGTTCGAGGCGCGTGGACAGCGGCGTTGACGCGCACGTGACGGTTGACTGTGCGATGTTCACCGTGTGGTCGCCGATACGTTCAAGATCGTTGTTGATCTTGAGGATGGCGAGCAAATAGCGCAAGTCGACGGCGACAGGTTGAAACAAGGCAAAGGCATCCACCACTTCGTGGTCGATTTCGATCTCGATCTGATTAATGCGACGCTCGTTCACGAAAGCCGGTTCGGCAGCCTGAACGCTGCCTTCGTTGAAGGCGCGGGCGGCCGCGGTGAGACTTTCATCGCACAGCGTGACCATCTCGCGGAGGTGGTCGCCGAGCTTGATCAGGCTTTTCTCGAAATGTCGTTCCATGGCGTTACCCGAACCTTCCCGTGATGTAGTCTTCGGTCTGTTTTTCACGAGGAGACGTGAAGATTTTCTCAGTGATATCGCACTCGATCAATTTACCAAGGTAGAAGAAACCAGTGAGGTCACTGACACGCGAGGCCTGCTGCATGTTGTGGGTTACGATGACGATGGTGTAGTCGTCTTTGAGCTCGTAAACCAACTCCTCGATTTTGGCTGTGGAGATGGGGTCGAGCGCCGAAGTCGGCTCGTCGAGCAAGATCACTTCGGGGCGCACCGCGATGGTACGGGCGATGCATAGGCGCTGCTGTTGACCACCCGACAAGCCAAGGCCACTCTGATCGAGCTTGTCCTTGACTTCGTCCCACAAGGCGGCTTGGCGCAGCGCCTGTTCGATGCGAACATCCATCTCGGCCTTGTCGAGCCGTTCGTACAGCTTGATGCCGAAGGCGATGTTGTTGTAGATCGACATCGGAAACGGAGTCGGCTTTTGGAACAGCATGCCGACTTTGGCGCGGAGCATGTTCAGGTTCGTGCCCGGCGCCAGAATATTGGTGCCGTCGAGCAAGATTTCCCCCTCGGCGCGCTGGCCGGGGTAGAGCGAATACATGCGGTTGAGGCAGCGCAGTAAGGTGGACTTGCCGCATCCCGATGGGCCGATGAACGCGGTCACCTTTTTGGCGGGAATCGCCAAGCTGATGGAATGGAGCGCTTTGAAGTCTTTGTAAAAGAAGTCAAGGTTATGAACCTTGATCTTGGTGTCGGGCGCCTGGCTGTGGTCTTGCGAGTTCATGCAGATTGCCTTTTGCTTGAAAGATACGCGCGCGCCGTGACGCTAAGCGCCAAAATACCCGCGGTGATGAGCAGTGCGCCGGCCCAGGCAAGGTGATGCCATTGTTCGTAGGGGCTCATCGCGAATTGGAAAATCACCATGGGCAGATTGGCCATGGGCTTCATCAGGCTCGTGTTCCAGTACTGGTTATTAAGCGCGGTGAAAAGCAGGGGGGCGGTCTCGCCCGCAGCGCGGGCGAGGGCCAGGAGCATGCCGGTCACGATACCGGGCAGGGCGGCGCGATAGGCGATGCGCGTCACAACCATCCAGTAGGGTGCGCCGAGTGCAAGCGCGGCTTCGCGCAAGCTACCGGGCACAAGGCGCAGCATCTCTTCCGTGGTCCGGATGATGACGGGGAGCATGATGATCGCGAGTGCCACACCACCGGCGAGGCCCGAGAAGTGGCCCATGGGACGGACCATCAGGGTATACACGAATAACCCGATCACCACCGACGGCGCACTCAGCAGAATCTCGCTGATGAACCGGATTAAATCGGCCAGCTTGGTCCCGCGGCCGTACTCGGCGAGGAAGGTGCCCACCAGAACGCCCAAGGGCGCCCCGAGCGCGACCGAGACGCACAAAATCATGAGGCTCCCCACGATGGCGTTTTTAAGGCCGCCCCCATCGACGCCCGGAGGGGGAGTGTCTTGCGTGAACAGGGCCATGCTCATGCCATCAATGCCGTACTG
>JBIIWL010000031.1:0-12108 GCA_044338885.1 Fibrobacteria bacterium | reverse complement strand
TGACTCTGGATATTCCCTTGGTTCTCAAGCCTACTGACGCCAGTTAATGATTGGGTCCCTCATTGCAGGACGCTCTCTATGTGGCCGCGGCTCAATTTCAAGTATCGATCTTTAAACCACCAGGCGAAGGACTCCCCTTTTACGTTTCAACCAGCTCATAGAGGCTGATTCAAAACACCGCCCATTTCATTCGGCAGTGCGCCATCGATTCTCTGCTGTCGGCCCAATGACGATGCCTTCCATCAGCATGAAAAAAGCCGGCTCCTTGCGGAGTCGGCTTTTCTTATTCACAACCTCCGCGCGCGCGGAAGCCTTGCGATCAATTACCGGACCATCATTCTGTGCACGAAGGTACGGGTCGAGGTTTTCGCGATCACGAAGTAGGTACCGGTTTCTTTGGGCAACGCCAAATTCAGCGCACCATCGGCACGACCCTTGGCGGAGGCCAAGCTCACACCGCGCAGGTTGACCAGTTCGGCCTTCCAGTTTTCCGAAACGCCGCCGTCGAGCGAAACAGCAAGGCTGCCCGCACCCTGACGAACACGAAGGGCCTGACGCGCCTCGGCCTTCGCCCCGTGATTGATGCTGGCGGCGGTCTGAGTCAAGGAAAAATCGTCGAACCGCAGGGTATCAGCATTGGCGCCCACATACAAGAAGAAACGCAGGGCACCAGCACCCTCAACATCCGAGGTGTACTGGAACGAATATTCCGTCCAATCGGGTGTGAAAGGGAAGTCAAAACCGGAGCGGTACATGAAGCTGTTATTCGGGCCATCCTGTACGCTGAAGTGCATGCTGTTCGAGCCAGAGCTCTTGGCCCAGAACTTCATTTCATAGCTGGCGTTGATGCCCGCTTCCCAATCTGCCGGAGGTTGGAATTGGATATGCCAGTTTTCCGTCGCCGGTGTGGCGACCACGATCTGCGCGTGCCGTGTGCCTGAACGCGAACCGGTGGTCGGATACGTTACGGCAGCGACCGCCGCGGACGCCGACGCGTCTTTCCACAAGGTCCACCCTGACCCAGAGGTTTCGAAACCGGGGTTGGTGATCAGGTTTTGCGCCATACTGGTGGCCGCGAAGGACAAAACCAGGGCTGTGGCGACGTTTTGGATGCGAATCATGAGGGGCCTCTCCTTAAATGTTTCCCTTGGAATATAAGGCGTTCCTTGATTTCCCGCTTGATTTTCGTGGATTTTAAGGTTTTGACCACGGAAAAACGTCTCGTTACGGGTCCGCTGATCGGTTTTACCCGCACCAAGAGCCACCCGCAACCCCGTGGCAAAGCCATACCGTGTGCCACCCCCTAAACCCCCATAGTACAGTTTGTCCCCACAGACGATCACATCCTCGATTTAGGTCATGCTGGAATGGGTACACCAGACCTATGGTTAGGCTACCCCCACTGAAGAGGTGTTTTCATGTACCGATTTCTGATCAACGCCATCGTGCTGGCCGTGCTGACCCTGACCACGCCTCTAAAGGGGTTCGCGTCCGGCGAAAAGATTTTGGTATTCAAAGATTCCATCCCGTACAGCGGCCACAAAGCCGGTATTGCCGCGGCCCTGGCATTGATCAGAACCTACGCGTCGAGCAACGCCTTTGTGGTGGATACCACCGTATTCCTGTCCTCGTTTAACAGCGCCAACCTTGCGCAATACGCCGCGGTTGTGTTTTTGTACCCGGAACCCTACAGCCCGACCAATCCGAACATCGGGCTTATGGATACCATGTCCGCCGAAGAAGGGGCCGCGTTTAAGGAGTGGATTCTCACAGGCAAAGGCGTGCTCGGCGTGCATACCCACTCGCGCTTAAACGGCGACTGGAATTGGTATGTCAAAGAGTTTATGGGCATGAAATACGTCAACGACGTCGGGCCAAAAAGCAGCACCTACCATGTGGTCGACACAAACGAATTTTTGACCCTGGGCATTCCAAAGACCTTTACCGATAACCAGCAAGTTCGCATCGACAGCCTGTTTTGGGCCGAGTCGGATACGACCTACAAGATTTTAATCAGGGCCGACGAAAAGGATTACACGACCAGCCAAAAGCAGGCTTTTTACCCGTACGTCTACCGACACAACTACCAAGGTGCACGGTTCTTTGGATTGGCGCCAGGGCATAACGCCTCCACGTGGAACACCGGATCGAATTGGAATCCATTGCTCCTCAATGGCCTCCTCTACGCGCTCAATCGTCCGGGGTACGGCACCACTTCGGTCGCAAAGGGAGTGGTACCCTCGGGCTTTTCGCTGCAACGATTGAACAACGGCAAGAATCAGTCCTTGCGTTTTGGTCTCCCGCACAAAGAGCGGGTCGTCATTCGCCTCTACAACACCAAAGGCACGCTGATTTCCAAATTGGTGAATCGGACGTATAACGGCGGGTCCCACTCGGTTTCTCTACCCTCGGGAATGCGGAATTCGATATACTTCGTTGACTTCAAGGCCGGGACTTACGAAAAAACCATGAAGATTGTGCGTTGATTGACTGTTGAGGCGAGAGGCCTGAGCATCGTCCACAAAAAAAAAGCCCGAACCGCCTGAGGGCGATCCGGGCCGATCAATGACAAACTCAGCGACTGATTAACGCAGAACGCTGATCGTGCGCGAAACGGACTCGTTACCCGACTTGGAAGTCAGGAGGTACAGGCCCGGACGAAGGTTCGTGAACGACTGCGAGCCGATGCCGAAACCGTTCTTCGAATCGATGCGCTTGCCCTGCAGATCCTTCAGCTCGAGCGAGTAGGCACCCTCGAACGTGGACTGAACGAGCAGGCCGCCGTTCGCGGAAGACACCACCGGGAAGCGAGTGTTGCTCGACTTCAGCGCACCGTTGATCGAGGAACCAGCCAACGGCACGATTTCAATGGCGTTGATCTTGGGGTTTTGAACCGACCCGACGCTAAACGTGAGGTTGATCACACCGTTGGTCGTCGTGACCGGGAAATGCTTCATATCGACAGTGAAACATTCAGCCGCGGTCGCTTGCATGTCCCAATCGGTGATGACCTGGGTTCCGTTGACACTCACGTTGAATTGGCGCATCCCCGCTCCGCACGTCCCGTCCCAGAGAGGCGCGTTGTACAGGTAGACACGGTAGGATCCCGGGGCCATGTTGAAGATGTAGGAGAACTCAGCTCCATCGCCATACCGCTCGGTCTGGTGAAGAGTCGGATCATTCGATCCGATGAAGGTGGCCTGAGGGTTGGCGGGCGCATACACGGTGCCCCCGACGAAGCCAGAATCGGCAGCCCACTGTTTGCCGTTTGAGGCCGTATAGGCCGGTCCACCACAGTTCACGCGAGCCGTATCCAAGGCGGCGTTCGACACGGTGGCAGCGCCCAAAACCAGCGCTGCAGCGCCGAGAAGGCCAACAGTGCTAAGAAGACCCGACTGTTTGTGATTTGAAGTCATGGATTGTCTCTCTTCCCAAAATGCCGGATGGATGGAACTGACGCGGGCGCCCGGCAGGACTCGCACGCAACATTTTTGAAACATAGCACTTCGTGTATAAAGCGCAATTATTCGCTCATTGAACATAATGCCAAGAGCGAATTGAAGGGATTGTTTTTTTTGAACGTGCCGAAAAATCGTTCGCGAACGATCGCTTGAGTCACCACACACCATGTCTCATATGGTATTATGCGTCTGTAAAACGATCGTTTAATACCCAGAATGACGTGGGTGAGATGATACCATGTCACCATCATTTGTGTCATTCCAGTCATTATAAAGAGAATGTTTGATCAATACGTTCCAGTAAAATCGCCAGGGCCGATGAAGTGCCTTGGCCCATGTTTAGCCCTAGACAAAGTCGACTGAAAAATCGGGGAACATCTTTTTGAGCGGAACGAGACGGCGAGTGCCCACTGCGTGATACCACACCGAGGCCGCGCGTGATGAGCCCCCTACCCCTTCCCGGCCCTTCGGTCCAAGCTGCGGTAATGAATCGCCTCGGCGATGTGCCGTTCGGCGATCGCTTCGCTGCCGTCCAAATCCGCCGCGGTGCGCGCGACTTTGAGGATGCGGTCAAACGCGCGCGCCGAGAGGCCGAGCGATTCAACAGCCGTTTGCAGCAAAGTTTTGCACGACGGCGAGAGCGCGCAATAGCGACGAATCTCGCGCGTGGCCATATGCGCGTTGCAGTGCACGCCAAAATGTTCGCGGAATCGATCGCGCTGCACCGCTCGTGCCGCCAGCACGCGCGTACGAATCGACTCAGACGATTCTTCCCACCGCTCGGCCATCACCTCTTCAACACCAAGCGAGGGCACTTCGAGTTGAAGATCGATGCGGTCCAGGAGCGGCCCCGAGATGCGGCCACGATAGCGGGCGATGATGTCGGGCCGACAAATGCAACGGCCCATGGGGTCGAGCAGAAAGCCGCAAGGGCATCTTCGCGTTGCTCTTTTGTTCCAGACCCCAGTCACACTAAATGCTCGGAAAACGCCAAATCCGACTTTTCCACTTCGACACATCGGTGACCATGTCCGTCGATGCCGTATCATTCGACGGCTCACCCAAGAGGCCACAGCCCGCCAAATGGGGGTATCTCTAGGCTCACTTTCCCATTGGGAGAACGGCCACGAAGAGCCACTTATCGAGACCCTCCCGGCGATTTTCCTGTTTCTAGGGCATGACCCCTATCCTCCTCCTAGGACAACCCTCCGTGAGCGAATGTATTCCAAGCGCCGAACTTCCGGATTGAGCCAAAAGGAGGCCGCCCGGCAATTCGGGGTTAATGAGCGGACATGGAGGCGCTGGGAGGATGGGGATGTACAAAGCCCGGGGTATGACTATTTGGATCGCCTTGAGGTTTTTCTGGAAGTCGGCGGCGTTGCCACAGGAAGTATATGGCTGGATAAACCGCCAGTTCCATCAGAACCGACGTCATCACGCCTCCGACCATGGGAGCGGCGATGCGCTTCATCACGTCCGATCCCGGACCGTGGCTCCACAGGATCGGAACCAGTCCCCCGAGGATCACCGCCGCCGTCATGATTTTGGGACGGACGCGTTGGACGGCCCCGTAGAGAATGGCTTGCTTGAGGTCGTCCGAGGAGCCGAGCCGGTTTTCTGTGACGAATTTTTCACGCGCCTTGTCGAGGTAGAGCAACATGACGACTCCCGTTTCGGCGTCCAATCCAGCCAGTGCGATCATCCCGATCCACACCGCCACGCTGAGGTTGTAGTCGAGGAGGTACAGCATCCATACCGCCCCGACCAACGAGAACGGAACCGCGCACAACACGATGGCGGTGCGGGCCAGGCTTCTGGTGTTGAGGAAGAGCAGGAGGATGACGAGCAGCAAGGTCATCGGGATGACTTGAAGAAGCGTCTTTCGCGCGCGCTGCATGGATTCGTATTGGCCGCTGAAGGCTAGGCTGTACCCGGTGGGCAGGGAGAGTTTCTCACCGAGCGCTTTCCGGGCGTTCTCCACATAGCCGCCGAGGTCCGAGGTCGACAAATCCACGAACACCCAACTATTGGGGCGAGTGTCCTCGCTCCGGATCACCATCGGCCCCTTGGAGAGGGTCACGTCGGCCACCTCTTCCAACGGCACGTCGCCGCCGCCGGGAAGGGGAATCAGCAGCCGTTTCAAGGCCGGAAGGTTGTCGCGGAGTTCGCGACTGTAGCGCAGGGTTACGACATACCGTTCCAGCCCTTCGACCGTGGTGGTGACCGGCATGCCCGCCAGGGCCATCTGGATGATCGATTGGATATCGGACACATTCAGACCGTAGCGCCCCGCCCGGTGACGGTCGATTTCGATGTCGAGATAATTTCCTCCCACGGCGCGCTCGGCGAAGACGGAGTGCGTGCCTTCCACGCGCCCCAAGATCGCCTCGACCTCCAACCCCAATGCGTTCAGGGTATCCAGATCGGGCCCGGATATCTTGACGCCGATGGGCGTCCTGATTCCCGTGCTGAGCATGTCGACGCGGGTTTTGATGGGCATGGTCCAGGCATTGGTCAACCCGGGAAGCCGCAAGGCCTCATCCAGTTCGCGCACCAGTTTATCAACCGTCATCCCCCCTCTCCACTCCCGTTCGGGTTTCAGGCGGATGATGGTTTCGATCATGTCGAGGCCGGCGGGATCCGTGGAGGTTTCGGCTCTTCCGATTTTCCCGAACACCTGCTCGACTTCGGGAAAGGACTTGATGATGCGATCCGTCTGCTCCAGCAGGTCGCGCGCCTTCGCGATCGAGATCCCGGGCATGGTGGTCGGCATGTAGACGAGATCCCCTTCATGCAAAGGCGGCATGAATTCCGACCCGAGCTTGGTGAAAGGGATCGCGGTCGCCCCCACCAGAACGACAGCGACCGCGATGACCGTCCGAGGTCGCCGCAAGGAGAGTTCCGCCACGGGTCGATAGGCGGCCTTCAACCAGCGGTTCACGGGATTGCTTTCCTCGGAACGGATTTTCCCCCGCACGAAATACCCGAGCAGGATCGGCACCACGGTCACCGACAGCAAGGCCGCCGCCGCCATGGCCCATGTCTTGGTGTAGGCCAACGGTTTGAACAGGCGGCCCTCCTGCCCCATCAACACGAATACGGGAATGAAAGACACCGTGATGACGAGCAAAGACCAAAACAAGGCGGGGCCCACTTCCGAGGCTGCCGCGATGACCACGCTCCAATGGTCGCGGCGCGCTTCGGGCGGTTTCAAACCCTCGCGTTCCAAATGCTTGTGGGTGTTCTCGATCAGGATGATCGCTCCGTCCACCATGGCGCCGATGGCGATCGCGATGCCGCCCAGTGACATGATGTCGGCATGGATCCCCTGGACGCGCATGATCAGAAAGGCGATCAGGAGCGCCGCAGGTAACGTGAACAGGGCCACCAAGGCGCTGCGGAGATGCAGCAGGAACAATCCGCAGATCAATCCCACGATCGCCATCTCCTCCAGAAGTTTGAAGCTGAGGTTTTCCACGGACTTGAGGATCAGGCCCGAGCGGTCGTACGTGGGAACGATGCGGACGCCCTCCGGCAGCCCGCGTTTCAATTCCTCCACCTTGTGCTTGACCCCTTTGATGACCTCGAGGGCGTTCGCCCCTTGCCGCATCACCACGATCCCGCCCACGACTTCTCCTTTGCCGTCAAGTTCCGCGATGCCGCGGCGCATTTCGGGACCTTCGACGATGACCGCGACGTCCCCCAGAAGGACCGACGTCCCGGAGGCCCGATCATACTTCACGGGAACGGCCTTCAAGTCGTCCAGCCCCCCCAAATACCCCTTGCCCCTCACCATGAATTCCGCTTCACCGAGCTCGATGGTTTCTCCGCCCACGTCGGCATTGGCGTTTTGCACCGCCCTTTCGATATCGGAGAGCATCAGTCCGAAGGATTGAAGCCGCACGGGATCGAGCTGAACCTGATACTGCTTGACATACCCACCGACCGAAGCGACCTCGCTCACGCCCTCGACCGCAGAAAGACCATATTTCAGGTACCAGTCCTGCAGCGAACGCAATTCGTGCAGGGAGTGGCGGTCCGAGACGAGGGCATATTCGAACACCCACCCCACCCCGGTGCCGTCGGGCCCCAGAACGGGCGTCACGCCCGGAGGCAGGCGTTGCGCGGTGGTGCCGAGGTACTCCTGCACCCGGGAACGCGCCCAATAGGGATCGGTTCCGTCTTCGAACAGGACGTAGATCAGGGAGTAACCGAAGAAGGAATACCCCCGCACGGTTTTGGAGCCGGGCACCGAAACGAGCGCGGTCGTAAGCGGATAGGTGACCTGATCCTCGACGATGCGCGGCGATTGCCCTTTATGCTCCGTGTACACGATGACCTGCGCATCGCTCATGTCGGGGATCGCGTCGAGCGGGGTGGAAAGGACCGCCCCGAGTCCGCCGAGTAAAAGCATCAACGTCACCAGCGACACCACGATGCGGTTACGGATCGACCAAGCGACCACGGCACCCAGGAAAGTTGGGGAATCTTCAGTGGTCATGACCGCCCTCGCTCCCGGGAGTGCTCCCGCTCCCGTTCCGGATGCGTTCCACCACGGCGCGCAAGCTGCTTTCTGAATCCAGCAGGAATTGCGCGTTCACAACGACAAGGTCGCCTTCCTCCAAACCCGAAAGGATCTCGATCCATTCACCGGTCTCGCGTCCGGTGGATACCTCACGGGCTTGGTAGCGGTTCCGATCCAGGGCCACCATTGCGACGTCCCGTCCACCGGTGCGGATCAAGGCGTGAGACGGAACGGCCAAGGCGGACGACGACGACTCTTCGGCGACCCGAACCTCAGCGAACATTTCAGGGCGCAGATCCTGTTCGACTGTGTTTTTGAGTTCTAGTCGGATCTCCGCGGTGCGCGTGGAGGGATCCAGTTCGGGAGAGATGAAGACCACACGGGCCTTGAAATCCCTGCCGGGAAGGTTCCGAAGCCGCACCGAGGCCTCCGCCCCCGTTTTGATCCAGGCCAGGTCGGGTTGATACAGACGGGCCGAGACCCAAACTTCGGAGAGATCCGCAATCCGCACAAGCTCCATGCCCGGCGACACCGCTTGGCCCTTGACCACGTGCTTGAGCGTGACGGTTCCGTTCGAAGGGGCGACCAGCGGCACGAGGCGGATCGGTTGACCGGTCTTTTGCAACCGGGAGATGAAGGCCGGGGAAACACCCCAATTTAAGAGGCGTTCCCGGGCACCGGAAGCGGCATCCCCGCCTTGTAAAAATTCCTGTTGGGCCGTGACGAGTTCGGGGCTGTAAAGTTCGAGAAGGATTTGTCCCCGTTCGACCCGTTGCCCCACCGAGGCTACCGCGAGCTTTTCGACATAGCCCCCGATCCGAGCCGTGAGGGAGAAGACCCGGTCCTCATCCACCATGATTTTTCCGTTCAAGCGAAGGTCACGCGCGAGCGCACGCCGCTCCACGCGCTCGGTGCGCAGGGCGACGTTGCGGGCAACCTCGGGCGCAATGCGGATGACCGCGTGTTCGCCATCGGTGGCTCCGGTCGCTTCGGTCGCTTCGCCCACCTCGGCGGTGTCTTCCGGAGCCGACTCGGATTGAACGGGAACCAAATCCATCCCGCAAATCGGGCATGAACCCGGCTTGTGCCGGATGATGTGCGGATGCATCGGACATTGGTAAAGCGTGTCGGCTTCCGGGGCCGAAATCTCCGGGGAATCATCAGACCGCTGTTGAACGTTCGGGGCGCCGTCCTGTTCGGCGCGGCCGCAACCCCAAAGGATTGCCGAGACCGACACGACCAACGCCATCGTCCACAGTGAAATGTTGTTGCGGGAATTCATGGATTCACCTCGTTCGACGTTTGGGTTGTTCCGGCGAGCCACTCGAAGTTCGCCCAGCTTTTCAGCTGCTCCGAGGCCGCCCGGTGATACTCTTCCTTGGCCATCCGTTCCTCGCGCAGGCTCATGACGAGGTCATTGAAATCCGCGCGGCCCTGACGATATTCCTCCCGGACCGACCGGGACAATTGTTCGGCGAAGGGCACGCTTTTGTCGCGCGACAACTCCCAGCGCCGGGTCGCGGCTTCGAGTTCCGCAACCGTGCTTCTCCATTCCGACACCAGACCAAGCCGGGTCGCGGCAAAATCGTGCCGCGCCTTTTCCCTCAGGGTGCGCGCCCGACGCACGTCCTCCCGCACGCCTTTCCACGACCACGGCGTCACCGGAGCCTGGACTCCGATCATCAACGACCAACTGTCTCCGGGCATGGTCCGCATGTCCTTGTACATGGTCCGCACCATGAAGTCGGGATAGGCCGCCCTCTTCGCCGCCTCGATTTCGGCTTCCGCCATGCCGACTTCACCCTGCATGGCCGCAAGCTCGGGGTGACCATCCAAGGCCTGTATTCGAAGGGGCGACAACGACGAGGTTCCGAGGGTGTCCAGAGTCAGACCGGACAAGGGATCAGCCCCCTCTCCTTCTCCCGCGCCTGCGCCCGCTCCGAGAGCCTCGCTGAGCGTCGCAAGCACCTGTCGACGCATCGCTTCCGCGCCGAGGATGTCCGCATCCAGGCGGACCGCTTCCGATTCGGCGCGCAACCAGTCCGATTGACGCCCGTTGCCCGCCTCGTAGCGCGCGCGAAGCGTTGCGATCAGGCGCTCCATTTCCCCGCGGTTTTCCCGTGCGAGCCTCAGCGACCATTCCAAGGCATACAGATCGGCATACCCGTTCAGAACGCGCCGCCTGAGCTCCCGGGCGCTCCCGTCCGCGCGGTGAGACGCTACCGCCCCGCGCCGATGCTCGACGGCCGCCATCGAGGCGAGCTTTCCGGGAAACGGAATCTTTTGCGAAACCGAATAATCGATTTCTTCCTGCCGCGAGAGAGGATTCGGAAATGCCGAGACCGGTCCCTGGAAAAAATCCACCGTAAATTCGGGCGGCTCCCAGGCTTTATGATGCTGTCCCAACGCGTGGGCCGCTTCCGCATCGAGCCGTGAGGAGGCGAGTGCGGGGTTCTGTCTCAGCGCCGTTTCCACCAAGCGAAGCACCTCCGCGGGAGGATAGACGTCCGCGGAAAAAACGGGACCGATGAAAAGTGCAACCCCGATCATTCCGTACCGAAATGCGAAACGGTAGGTGTGGCGGTGACTCCTCGGAAAACAATCGTCGTTGGACATAACTCCTCCATGTAGACTGCCAGAGCGCAGCGGAACTCCTGAACGCACGCGATGCAACGCGAGCCAAGAAAACGGGATTTATGGGGGGGCGGGGAAAACCGCCGGGAGGAGAATGGCCTAAATCAGAATACGCTCAAGCGCCAAATAACGCGGCGAACCGCCGGACGCGTGAGCGGGATCCGAGAGAACAGGCTCCGTTTGCTTCTCGGGAAATACCGGAAGCAGGGAAACGACAAACGCGATCTGAACGAGAGAAAACTGGGGCAAGAAGGCAGTGACTTCCGCTGGAGTGGCCGGGGCGCAGCAAAGCCTTGCGTCATCAGTACCGGTCATACCGCAAGTTTCATCGACCGGCTCGGCAGAGGTGGATTCATCAGAACCCTGTGAAGCGGGATCGCCTTGCGCTTCGCCACCCGGGCAACAGGAATGATCCTCCGCCATGGGGACCGCTACTTCAACAGGTTCGGTAGACACATGCTCTGGCATTGTCCAACAGCAGGCCATAGCCTGAACGTTGGACCAGGCCAGTATGGCCAAGAGGGCAAAAACCCGGATGACGTGAACGGAGTGGAACATTCTGACGGGAATATACAATCCACGAATCCGAAAATTCTTGGCTCACCTTTACCCTATCCCCTTTGAGCGCTTCTAGGTGAAGGAACTGTCATCGCAGCAGTCCGACAAAATACGCCTCTAACATCTATCTAGATAACTTCAGGGTTTTTCTAGCTCCATTCGCCACCACCAAAAAGATAACGCCTCCTACCACCAAGTCCGGCCAGCCAGCATTCAGCCAATAGACCAAAAAGCCGGATGCGATCACCAAGCCATTCACAATGATGTCATTGGAGGTGAAGATTCGACTAGCCTGAAGATGGGGGCCACCTCCCTTGGCTTTGCCCAACACATAAAAGGTCGCGAGGTTGGCAAGCAGTGCTAGGAATGCCACCCCGATCATCCCGCGGAAATCCGGTATTCCTGCCGCCGTAATGAAACGGCGAAATACTTCCGCCAATCCCAAGACAGCCAAGATGATCTGGAAATAGCCGCTCAAACGCGCTATGTCCTTCTGACGCGCTAAGACGGCTCCAACGGCGAAAAGGCTGAGACCATACACCACGGCATCCGACAGCATGTCGATAGAATCCGCCATCAACCCCATGGAATGGGCGAGCAGACCCGCACCCAATTCCACGACAAAGAAAAGGAAATTCACCGAAAAGGCAAAAACCAAAACCCTCTTTTCAAGCTTGACTGAATTCATGCGCTTCTCTTTGGTTGATTATCTCGGGCATGCGCCATCCTGTAGAGAACGGGCAATACCAAAAGCGTTAATACGGTTGAAGACAGAATACCGCCGATCACAACTGTTGCCAGTGGTTTTTGAACCTCCGCGCCAGTACCCGTAGCCAAGGCCATGGGCACGAAGCCTAGCGAGGCGACTAGAGCTGTCATGAGCACTGGCCGCAGGCGCGTCAATGACCCTTCTCGAATAGCCCCGTCAAG
>JBIIWL010000231.1:0-3529 GCA_044338885.1 Fibrobacteria bacterium | reverse complement strand
TGTCGCTCGCTCTGATTCAATGCAAGCCACTGGTGAAGTGGGTTTCACTCAACCTGCTGGGGCCCGCTCTTCAAATGGTTTTACTGAGCGGACTGATCACGTTGTTGACCTACCCGGTGCTGGCGGCCTCCACCCACGTATTCACACCCTGGGGCGTAATCGGCAACGTGATCACCGTGCCTGTGGGGGCCGCCATGTTGGTCGGCGGTTTGTTCACATGGAGCTTCGACTTTCTCCTCCCCGATTCGTGGTCTGTGCTCGCCTCATGGGCGGGGGCCGTTTCCGGCCTTTCTGCACTCGGGCTTGAAGGCCTCGTATTCTTCTTAGCCGACCTCCCCGGGGCCCTTAAGTCGATTGCCCAGCCGCCGGTGTGGTGGCTGGCGACCATCGTCGCCGCCGCAGGTTTGACGACGATCCTTCTGCGGAGCGGGCAGGCGGCCGCCGCTCTGTTATGCGGTCTGACCGTGATGGCCGCCGAAGCCGCGCGACCAGCAGTCGCGCGGCTCGCGCTCGGAGGGCCGCGTGTCACCTTCCTTGCCGTGGGTCACGGGGATGCGGCCGTATTAGAACTCCCCGGTGCAGTGATCCTCATCGATGCCGGTGATGCGCCGCGCGTGGCTCGCCAAATCATCATGCCGTTCTTGCAGTATCGCGGCATCGACCGCCTTGACGCCGTGCTCATCACACACCCTGATCGCGATCACTACGGCGGCGTGGCGGCCCTACTTGAACGCGTACCCGTGGGCCAGGTGATCGGGCCACCCGAAATCGACAACCCAGACAACGAGTCTGTGTCGTGGGACTGTTTAAAAGCGACCGCGCATCATAGACGGGTGCCGTGGACCACAGGGCATGCGGGCGCACGCGTGTTTACGGGACGACGCGACACGCTGTGGGTGCTTGGCCCTGATACGACCCACGCCGCACTGAAAGGGGCGGATAAAAACGATTTGTCTCTCGTGGTGTGGTGGAAGAACCCACAGGTCAACGTGTTGTTCACCGGAGATATCGAACATGCCGCGCAACAGGCACTCGGGGCCACATGGCCTCTGTGGCGCGGTGCATGGCTGAAAGCACCACACCATGGCAGCGACCGCACGACCCTGCCCTGCTTTCTCAAGGCGGTTTCATCTCCACAAGCCGTCGTGTCATGCGGTGGTCGACGCGGGTTTCCAGGTCGTCGCGTCATGGAAACATTCGGCGGCCTAAAAACTCAAACGGCCGTCACGAAACGCAGCGGCGCGGTCACGTGGACGTTGGGACGCCATGGCCCTCGCGAATCCCGGACTTTGCATCCCTCACCCGAATCGGCCCAGAGAGAGGGAAATTCTCATGTCCATCCTCGTCATGGCCCATTTGTCACACACCAACTTCTAAATTGAGCAGAACTCATGCCTGAATCGTCGTCACTGTTCCCTGGAGCTCACCCCGAGCGGCTGCGCCGGGTCTTCGAACGCACTGAAATCAAACGGACGCCGCTGACCGGTATTGTACAGGGGTACCATACCTTGCCCTTTTCACTCGTGGGCCCCAACGACACCCACGCCGATGAGACCGCACACACCCCCGAGCCCGACTCCGCCCCCGAAAATTTCGTAGGGAGCGTGTTGTTGACCGGGAAAATTTCCGTGAGCCCCAAACTCATTATGCCCGTCGGCGCAAGTCCCGAAAGCTTTGGTGATGTGTTTCCTGAAGAGGAACCATTCATGGACCCCGGCCTCGTGGGACGTATTTTCGCGTTTGCCGTGGGCAAAGGCCGTAACCTGCGCATCCGCAACGAACATCTGCAAATCGAAACATTTGCGGATTCCGATGCCATCGTGTTGGAGCGGGTTCTCGACGATCTTGATCGCAGCGAAACCATCGACCGCGCTGTGATCTGGTGCCCCGAGCCGCGCTTTTACCCAGTGAGCTTGGAGAAGTTCATTCTGTCGGTTTTGGAGCGCGAGTTTCGATAACGGATGCTTTACGAACGTTCGTAAAATTCGAACGGTAAATTGAAAATTCCTCGTTCCCAGCGCTCCAAGGCCGAATACCTTAGGGTCATGAACGCGACAGCCTCTCCTCCGCCAGCACCCACCGCGCCGCCACCGGAGCGACCGGTTGTGTTTCGTTACCTCGATGCTCGCAAATACCTTGCGGATGCGTTCGAGTACTCCAAACGATTAAGTCCCGCATTTTCCCATCGTTTTGTGGCCAAAGCCATGAACGCCAGCTCCTCAGGCTTTTTCAAAGACATCCTCAATGGTCGGATTAGCATCAGCCCCGCCCGGGCCGCCAAGTTTGCGCGGTTGTTCAAAATGCCTGCCAACGAGGCCGCCCATTTTGAAACCTTGGTGTTGTATACACAGGCCGATTCGACAGAAGAAAAGGAGCGGTTGCTCGGCCGCTTGAGTCGTGGTTCTGGAGGGCACAACCATGTGCTCGAAGCCTTTCAGCTCGAATATTTTAAAAAGTGGCATTACGCGGCGGTGCGAGAAATACTGGCCTTTGAGCCCGTACGAGATATAGAGGGGGATTTCGCTCGCATCGCCGCCCTGCTTGAACCGGCATTGACACCTGCCGAAGTTCACAATGCCATTGGCCTGTTACTCAAGCTCAAATTGATTCGCAAAAATGCGCAAGGCGTGTTCGAGCGCGCAGACCAGGTCATTCGATCAGGTCGCATGCAAAACCCCGTAGTCATCAAACCCGCGATCCGCGGGAACATCGAGCTGGCCTTACGCGCCCTTGAAAGACAGCCCGCTGCGATCCGCCCGTTCTCGTATCTCACTTTGAGCGTGTCGGAATCCTCGTTGGCCCCGATCCGTGAGAAGATCGCCACCATGCGGCGCGAAATTCTCGAGATCGCCGCCCAGGATGAACACGTCGATCGTTTGATTCAGCTGAATGTTCAAATGTTTCCCCTGACACAGGTCAGTAGAAAAACCCGACAGTCAGCGTCCAAAAATCCTTCTATCACTCGTAAAACGGCCGTTAAAACAAAAACTTCAAAAATCGAAAAGTCCACCCGGACCGCGCCGACCTCCACAGGGAGAAAATCATGAAACCTTTACGCTCATACACACACGCCTTGGCCACAGGCGCGCTATCACTTTTCTTACTCGCAAGTTGTGATTTAGGTTCCCCCACCAAGGGCGGCGGCACCGAAGGCGAAGGCATCGTCGGGGCTTTGGTCGACCCCTCCGGCGCCCCCATGGCAAACGTGTGGGTGAAGGCGTATGCGCTCGATGAAACGGGTAAGGTCGCGGCCTTGAGCAAATCAACACAAGGCACCGTGGCCGCAGTTGAATCGGTGCTCACGAATGCACAGGGTACCTATTACTTCCAGAATCTGCCTGTGGGGTCGTATAACCTCACGGCATCTTTGACCGTGAATGGATCTGTTCACGCCGTGCTGATTGAAGGCGTGGTGGTGACCACCAGTTTGACGTCTCTCCAAAGCGACACCGTCAGGCTCTCCGGTAGTTTCACGCTTCAGGTCAAATCAAATGGGCTCCCGGTCATTGGTGCATCCTGCGGCATTACC
>JBIIWL010000230.1:0-3548 GCA_044338885.1 Fibrobacteria bacterium | reverse complement strand
GGTCGACAAGATTGTGGCCGAAGAAACCGATCACCGCGACAACCCCGTGAACGCCGTGTCGATTACGGTTAAGGTGGTTGATTAGCAGTCAGCTGTCAGCAGTCAGCTGTCAGCTAAAAGGAACACTGAATAACGGTTCACATGTTCCTTTTGCTTCAAAGTTCGACTGGTGAAATGACCCTATAAAAAAAGCCCGATCTCTTGGCGAGACCGGGCTTTTTTGTGTGTGCTGACAGCTGACCGCTGACTGCTAGTCCTCGTCCACCTGATCGTATTCGGCCTTTGAGGCTTCGATCTCTTCGGCGAGGGCGGGGAAGGTCTCGGCAATGTTACGGCCTTCGAAGGTTTCGTAGATCACGCCGGCGACGCTGGTGAATTCTTCCACAGCGGCTTCGCGGAGCACGAGCACGTTGTTGGGGCCGTAGAGGCCTTGGAAGTAACCGATGGCGTGCAATGCCTTTTCGCGGTCGTCGTCGGCGGTGAGCACGACGATGGCATGCGATGCGTCTTCGGCGGCGTTATCAAGCGCGTCGATGTCGGTGATGTCGCCATCGAGCTCGGCCGGTACGGAAACAGCTTCGATCTCGAGTTTGGTGCTCACGAATTCCGCGACTTGCTTCCAGAGGGGGTTGCGGCCATGGGACACAAAGACCCGGAACGGAGGCATTTCGTCTTCTTGGTCTTCAAACAGGGGTTCTTCATACGACATGGCGTTTTCCTTGGAATTTCGCGTTCTATTGCGCGGGGAGACGGCAAAGGTAGGAAAAGGAAGGGGAAGTCGAAATGCTCAATGCTCAATGCTCAATTAGTCATAAAGAGAGGGTTCTAGCGATTTATTACCCGGTTATGACAAAGCACAATGCCCCTTGAGAATTGAGCATTGAGCATTGCTCATTTCTTCACCTCAGCCTCAATGTGGAACCCATCCGCCACCACCGTGCTCATGATGTTGTCTTTGGTGACCGCAATGGGTTCAAGGAATAGGGTGGGGACTTCATAGCCGCCGTTTTTGAGCTTGGCTGACCCGGCGTCGAGGGCCTCGCCTTTGGCGGCCTTAACAGCCTGTTCGGCGGCCACTTCGGCCAGCTTTTGAATGGGCTTGTACACCGTGACCGCTTGCAAGCCCTTCCACACATTCTGTACAGCCACCAGGTCTGCGTCTTGGCCCGAGACCGGGATTTTGCCCGCGAGGCCTTTGGCCTCTAGGGCCGCGATGGCCCCCGATGCGGTGCCGTCGTTGCTGGCGACGATGGCGTCGATCTTGTGCTTCTGGAGTGCGTCAGCGGTGATGCGCAGCGCCTCGCTGCGCAGCCATTTATCGCACGATTGAATGACCGCAATTTTGATGGTGCCCGCATCGATGTGCGGTTGCAAGACGTTGAGATGCCCCTGGTGAATCATGTCTGAATTTTTGTCCGCCGGGTCGCCCTTGAGAATGAGGTAATTGCCTTTGGGGGCGCGCTCCAAAATCGCGCGCGCCTGAATTTCTCCCACCTTAACATTGTCAAACGAGAGGTAGAGGTCGACCGGGGCATCCGCGATGAGACGGTCATAGGAGATCACCTTGACCCCTTTGGCGCGCGCGTTGAGCACGATGGGGCGGGCCGCATCGGCGTTCTTGGGGACCACAACAAGCACCTGCACACCCTTGGCCAGCAGCCCGTCGGCCTGGCGCAGTTGGGCATTGGGGTCACCGGACGCGTCCTGCACGATGACGGTGGCACCGAGCGCTTCGGCCCGGGCCACAAAGAAATCGCGGTCGCGCTGCCAGCGCTCTTCCTTAAGGTCAGCGAGGCTCAGGCCGATCACGATTTTGCCCTCGGATTGGGACGTATCAGTGGATTCCTTTTTACAACCGCTGAAGACCACTGCGGACACCATGAGAGTTAGCCCTGCAAGGCCGGCTAAGGAACGTGAGGTGAGACGATGAATCATGGATGATCCTTTTCAAAAATAGGGGGCCAAACCGGCCTGCTGAAATTTACACCGGAGCCTTGTCGAGTACATTTGGTTTCCGCATGATCTTTCTCCAAAACGACCAACTGCGCGTCACAGTCCTTGACCCCGCGCTCGACCGCAGCAAGCTGGGTAGCCGCTATTGCACGGGCGGCTATATCTGGCAAGTTGAAGACGTAAAACTTGGTGCCCTGTTTTCTGGCCCGTTCTATCCGGGTGATACGACTCAGTTTGACGGACAAGGCGCCCCCGAAGTGTTCGAAGCGGCGCTGGGCGCCGATTCTGCCAAAGTCGGCGATGAGGTGTGCGTCATCGGCGTTGGCACGGTGCGGCGCGACAGTGACACGGAGCCCTTTCACGTGCGGGACAACCCCACCGTGACCGGGTTCACGGACTGGGTGGTTGTGCCGGGTCTCGACACCATACGCATGTGCACACGGCAACACTACGGCCCCCATGCGGTCGAGGTCAAACGTGACGTGGCCCTCGAGGGGCGTCGTGTCACGTCTCGCACCATGGTTGTAAACCATGGTGAGGCGCCGCTGACCTTACGCTGGTTCGCTCACCCATTTTTTCCCATTCAACCTCGATTGTGTCGGTTGGGGCGTGACGCGACCTTACCGGTCAACGAGGCCTTTTCGATGCGGGAGGGAAGCACCTTAATGCGCGCCCCAGCCTATCCGTGGGAGCGCGGGTCTTACCAGCTGCTCACCATGACTTGGGGAGAGCCTTTAGTCGTCGAACAATTTCACCCGCTCGTGGGCACTGTGCGTGTGGAGTGCGATTTCCCCTTGGCAAAGATGCCGGTGTGGGGGAACGCGAACACCTTTTCATTCGAACCTTATTTTGAAACCCTACTCGCCCCGGGCGAGCAAAGGTCATGGGGCATGGGGTACACGTTTTAAACCAAGTCCAGTAGACTGAACGCGCCCCCATCACCTCACTCGACACGGCAGCCCCATAGCGCCCCCAGCAAAACCATCAAATGATCGACCCGAGACGGGGACGAACCACCTAAATTTTAGGCGCTGAGCAACACCCGATCACCATGCCGAATATCACCGACACCGGATTCATACTCCGCAGAATACCATACTCCGAATCGAGTCTGATTCTGAAGGCGTACACGCGTGAGCATGGAGTGGTTTCGTTTATGGCCAAGGGCGCCAAAAAGCAGAACTCACGACTGCACGGGTTGCTCGAACCGGTGGTGCATCTGCAGTTTTTGTTCCCCGGTCAATCGCGTGGCGAGATGCGCATCCTTTCGGACGTGGCGCTTTTGCATGATCACCCCGGCGTGCGAGAAGACATCGTGAAACAGGCGCTGGCCCAGGCGTGCGGCGAAGTGTTGCTCAAGTATATGCCTGATGAAGCGCGAGCGCCCGACTTTCATGACGAACTCCTCAAGGTCATGGGACGGCTTGAGACCGCGCCGGCGACGCGACGCGCCCTTGAGGTGGTCTTCACGGGTTACCTCCTAGACTTTTGTCGTCTGTCGGGGTTCCAACCTCAGTTCCGGTTTTGCGTACGGTGTGATGCGCGGGTCTTTGGCCCTGCATCCGGCGAAGGAGCATCCCTTGCGACGGGGCAAA
>JBIIWL010000229.1:0-3589 GCA_044338885.1 Fibrobacteria bacterium | reverse complement strand
CAACATGCCGGCCGGGTATGACCGCCGCTGCCGCAATCTGCCTGCCGATGTGGCCGCGCAGCGTGTCGCCGATGGCGAGAAGCACGTCGTGCGCCTCAAGGCCCCTTTCCATGGCGAGACCGCATTCACCGACCTGATCCGCGGGCCGATCAGCTACCAAAACCGCGTGCTAGACGATATGGTCTTGCTCAAGGGCGATGGCTTTCCGACCTATCACCTCGCCAACGTGGTCGACGACCACGACATGCAAATCACGCACGTCTTGCGCGGCGACGAATGGATCCCCAGTACGCCGCGTCACGTTTTGATCTATCGGGCGCTCGGTTATGAGCCGCCCGTGTTCTGCCACTTACCGGTGATCCTTGCGGAGGGCGGCGGCAAACTCAGCAAGCGCAAGGGCGCCGCTTCGGTTGGTGATTACCGCGAGCTCGGCTATTTGCCTGAGGCGATGGTCAACTTCTTGTCGCTTTTGGGTTGGAGCCCGGGCGAAGACCTCGAGTTTATGGAACGCGAAGTGCTGATCGAAAAGTTCACGCTTGACCGTGTGAACCCCAAGAGCGCCGTGTTTGACGAAAAGAAACTCGAATGGCTCAACGGCCAATACTTTTTACGCCGCGAGCCGGAGTTCTTCCTCCCTCTGGTCAAACCCTTGTACGAGAAGGCGGGCGTCGACCTCTCGACCGTCTCCGATGAGCGCTTGCTTCAAATCATCGGCCTGCTCAAAGATCGCTCCAAGCGGTTGCCCGACTTTGTGGACACCGGCTTGTACTTCTTCAAAGACCCCGACACCTACGAAGAAAAGGCCCGCGCCAAACACTTTGGTGAGGGGTCTGCAGACCTTTTGGAAGGCTTGATTGCGGTGGTGGAAGGGTTGGGGGCTGAGTATTCGGCCTCCGGGTTGGAAGCGGCCTATAAGGCGTTTGCCGAGACTTCAGGCCGTAAGGGGGGAGAACTCATTCACCCCACGCGTTTGGCCATCTCCGGGATTCCGTTTGGCCCGGGTCTCTACGAGTTGATGGAGGCCCTAGGCCGCGAGGTGGTTTTGCGTCGTATGCGTGACGCCGTCCACAGGATTCGGGCGGGTTTCACCGCGTAATTGAACGTAGGGGCAAATGATCATTTGCCCCTACAACCCGCCCGTACGGATATTTTAATCCGCCAATCGTCCTGACGCCCAGTCGCGTAAAAAACCAATGACATCGGCACGCTGCGGGCTGCGGGCGTTGCGCACGTACCAGCCCGATGTGCCGACACCACTGTACAGCGCGCCGCGTACGTCGAGGCCGCTGAGCAAACCGCTGACAAAGCCGCCGTTGAAGTGATCGCCCGCGCCGGTTGAGAGACGCGGGTTGGCACAATAGGGGCCATCAATCCCCGCGCTGTCATAGGTGCCCTCCGCGCGACGAATCGCCGCACCGGCGCACTTGACCGCGTGTACCACGATCCCTTGCAGGTTCATGGCCTTTGCAATGCGAACGGCGGCTTCTTCCACACTCTCTGAGGTTTCAACCGGCAGCGCGCCCAGGTTCAGCACTTCGATCACTTGCTCGGCTTCGCGGAGGTTAAGGCCAAGGATGCACCCGGCTTTTTGATTCAGGCGCGTGATTTGGTCGAGCACGCGGGCGATATCGGCACGGTCGCGCTTCTCGGGGTCGGCGAGGTCAAAAAAGAATTGAACGGGTGAGCCCGTCGGTACCAGCGCGATCACCTGCTCTAAGATTGTATCCATCTCGGTGAGCATGGTCCAGTTGGTGCAGGCCACGAGGTCGACGTGCGCCGGGTCGAACAGGAGGGCGCGTAAACGATCGGCGCCAATCACATCTTCAAGCCGAGCCCAGTTCACATCGGCGATGGTGTTGAGTTTGCCCAACATGATCTTACCGTCTTGAAACTCGATGGCATCAGTGCGGCCCGGATTGCCGACCGAGAGCAGTGACGCGCGGGCGGCCAGCGGCTCAAACACGGGGAGGGGGAGCGGATGCCCGAGTAGGCCGACGCACGTGACACGGCCGCCCATGCCGCTGACGGCCATGGACATCAGCGGCCCATTGCCGCCCGGTTTCACTTGCTGGGGCACCAGTTCGATGTTGGCCGACTTACCGGCGGCGGCGGCAATGCGCGCGGCGAATTCCGGAATGGTTTTAATACGCTCGAACGTGGATTTGTCGCGGCGTGTGGCCACGGCGTGTAAAATTTCATCCACAAAGCCGTCGAACCCGATGGTGAAATTTGTTTTGGCAAAATCACCGGTCGACTGGTCGAGGCCGTCGGCGGCGGCGTGCATAGAGTGTGTGTTCAGCGCGCTCATGGAGTTCCCCCATCCCTTGATAGGCCCCGGTGGTTTCCGGGGCATGATCGAGTGAAGGTCGGGAAATCTAAATCATCCCGAAACGAATCTTGAGGGCACGAGCGACTAGAACGTCAGGGCGATCTCGGAGCCTAGAGCCAGGCGAGGGTTACCGGCAGACCCGCTTGTGAGGGGCTTTTCAAAACCGGTCCACAAGCGCCATTCGGCACGCGGGGCGGGGTAGACGTACAGATTGGGGATCAGCCATAACGACTCGTCATCGACGTTGTTCAGGCTCGGATTCCGAAATTCGAGCGAGGCGCTCACGGAATACGTTTTATTCAAGGCCATGCCGGGCTCAACGCCGATTAAAACGTCTTCGAGAATTTGCCACGATTGCGTTAAACGCACGGCATTAGGCGCAGGCACTTCGCCTTTATCGCTATGCATCAAAATAGCGGCGACGAAGTATTCACCGTAGATGTAGCGCGGCTCGATCAACATGAGCGAACCGGGATCGGTCGCGGTGTTCCAATAATTCATCGCCATCTGGGCGTTTAAGATGAGGATGTCATCAAAGTTGCCGGCGAACGACACGCCGAGTTCGAACGGGTGGGCCTTAGCGATACCCGTGGTGTAACGGAACGACGGGCTCCACGACATGGTCGGGTTAATGGCGCGTGTCCATTGCGCGTAAACCGAGAAGTCTCCGTTTTCACCGGCGGTGTCGGTGGCCACGCCGGCGTGCACCAGGATGTTGCCATGACGAAGTCCACCACCGCGCAGCGAATGTTCGCCGACGACGGACGCGACGCGTCGGTAACGAGGGTACTGGATGTAGCCCGTGCCCCCGATGAGATCACCGGCCATCAGCCAAACTTTTTCACCAGGCTTCCAATTGACCTGCGCGCCGTCGTATTGCACTGTGGCCCACGTGTTGCCCACGCCGTGGCGTGGGCTGTTGCCATCGCGCATGGTGGTGCGCACTTGACCAAACAAGGTCGGGCTGAAGCTGAGGTTTGTGGAGAGGTCGACTTCGAGACCGGTGCGGTGTGCGACGCGATTCAAACTACCGTAGTTGGACATGAAATCCGCATCCACGAGGCCAGAAAAAGTGAGGCGTCGGCGCGCGGTCGTTGAGGACTGCGCGTCAACACAATCCACCCCCAGCAGGAGTGTCGCGACGAAAAGGAGAATGGTATGTCGCCGAGCGTGATTCATGAACGGACAAAAGTTAGCTCGGTCCCCCATCATTGTGTCCAAAACCGAATCGATTGAACAAAATGGCACACTTTTTTGGAC
>JBIIWL010000007.1:0-20016 GCA_044338885.1 Fibrobacteria bacterium | reverse complement strand
ATTTCGCCCAACGACGCAGGCCAGCGCGCCGAACGTTTTTTACGCCGCTGGTTTCCGCTCCTCAGCACTGGTCGATTGCAATCGCTCTTCCGCCGCAGAGAAATCAAGGTTTTAAAAAAACCGATCGATACGGCTTATCAACTCAAGGCCGGCGATGTGGTACAGGTCTTCGGCATTCAACCTGAAGAGGCAGAGCGCGACGTCAATGCCGAAACCCCGCGGCCCGGCATCCCCCGTAGGCCCGCGAAAGAAATCCACCCCCCACCGCCCATTCTGTATGAAGACCACGAGTTACTCGTGGTGAACAAGCCCTCGGGCATGGCCGCGCACCCGGGCAGCGGCATCGCACCCGGCGCGTCGCTGATTGAGCGTGTGCAGGCCTACTTGGCGGCGCCTCCCAAAGAGAAGAAGCCCAAGAAAGACAAAAAAGAACGCGTCGACAAAACCCACACAACGAGCGAAGCCGTTGATGGGGGTGAGGACGCCTCACTGGAGACCTTGTTGTTCGGCGGGTCAAACGAAGGCCTCGCGCCGGGGTGGGGGACGGAACTGTTTCGGCCCGCCTTGGTGCACCGTCTCGATAAAGAAACGTCCGGCGCACTGTTGATCGCCAAGTCGGGGCCGATGCTGCGTACAATGACCGAGGCCTTGCGTGATGGTAAAATCCGCAAGCGTTATTTGGCACTTGTGGCCGGTCATCCCAAGCCCGCATCGGGAACTATCGATGCCGCACTCGCGCGCGTCGACAGCGCCACGGGTGCGAAATCATTGATTGCCGAAGAGGATGATGGGAAGGCCTCCGTGACGCGTTACAAGTCGATCAAGATGATCGGTGACCATACGCTGCTGCAAGTGTTGATTGAGACGGGGCGCATGCACCAGATTCGCGCGCACCTCGCGCACATCGGCCACCCCATTGCGGGCGATACGCGCTACGGCGCCTTCAAGCCTTCCCAGGTGCGGCAGCAGATGAAAGAGCTCGGCCTGACGCGCCTATTCTTGCACGCCGAGGAATTATCGTGGAAAGACGGCGAGACGAAGCGCGTCTTTCAAGCGCCGCTGCCGCCCGAGCTTGGGTCGGTTGTCGGTCGCGCCTAAATCAACAAGGCCTTAGGCCCCGTTGACCGAAGGCGTGTGGTTGTGGCGGTGACGCGGCCTCGTATAAGCCCACGCCCAAGCGATGAGTAGGCCCTGAAGCGGGAGCCTCAGCCACAGCAGCATGGGCGCAAGGTCCGGGAATAATTCCGGCCTTAGGGCCATGTACACATTGGCGGGAAACACCGCGATCAACAGCGCGATGAGCCCCCACGCGGCCAGCCGCGAGGTCCGCGGAACAAGCAGTAGGACCGCCAATCCGATTTCGAATCCCCCGCTGAGGTAAACCATGGCCAGGGGGAATGGTATGAACGGCGGCATGATCCGAAGAAACAGGTCGGGTTGCAGCACGTGAGCCGTCCCGCTGACCACGAAAAGGGTTGCGAAGGCGACCTTAAGGCCACGTACCAAGAGTCGCATCATCATCGTGTCGTCACCATTCCGGTTGAACCAAAACATCTGAAAAACACCCCGTCGGACTCACTGTACCCCATGGTATGAGGTTCTGGCCTCAATCACAAGGCCGCTCTTTGATCCAGAATCTGGATTCAACTAGTTAACTAATTGATTTTAAATGAGATAAAGTTACAGGGTCCTTCGCCGTGCCTTTTAGGATTTCGCCCTGATTTCCGCCCTTTTACCACCCCCCAGCCCCCGCCTGTTCTTAACTTTCCGGGGGTCTAGGCCCGGTCGCTCCCCGTTACCCGGTGGACCGCCCCGCCCCCAAAATTTGCCCAGTCAGTTTCGGCTGGAGTGTTTCACTTTCGGTTCCATTTTTGGACGAGTCTTAGGACACAGATGTACCTCTCAAAACTTCGCATCTCCGGGTTTAAGTCCTTCGCTAATCGCGTTGAGGTCAACTTCCCCAGTGAAGGCATCACCTCGGTGGTCGGGCCCAACGGCTGCGGCAAGTCGAACATCATCGACGCCATCCGCTGGGTGCTCGGTGAGCAGCGCGCCCGCGCGCTCCGTTCCAGCAAAATGGAAGACGTCATCTTCTCCGGTACGGCCGAGCGTACGGCACAGAACCTCGCCGAAGTCAGCCTGCTCATTCACAATGACAGCGGCCTGTTACCCTCCGACTATACCCAGGTGATGATCACCCGCCGCGCCTACCGCAGCGGGGAGAGCGAATACCTGATCAACAATCAGCCGTGCCGCCTGAAAGACATCCACAACCTGTTTTACGATACGGGTATGGGTGCGGCCTCGTACAGCTTGATCGAAGCCAAGATGATCGACAGCATCTTGTCCGAAAAGGCGGATGAACGCCGCACCATGTTTGAAGAAGCTGCCGGCATTTCCAAGTACAAGCAGCAGCGCAAAGAAACTCTACGCCAGCTCGAACGTACGGCCACCGATTTGGCGCGCGTCGAAGACGGCCTCAAGCATGTGCAGCAGAACGTGGCCATGTTCGAACGCCAAGCCAAAAAGGCTGAACGGTGGCGCGAGTTGCGCGACGCGTCGCGCGCGCTCGAACTGAGCTACCAACACGACTCGTATCAGCACATCGCGTCCGAGCTGGAAAAACTCCAGCTTGAACATGCGAAAGACGAGAACCGTGCGGCCGAACTAGATGCGCGCCACGCCACCGGCGAGGCGGAGCTCGAAGAACAAAAGTTGGGCCTCTACGAAGAGGAACAACAGGTTTCAGAGCTGAGCCGCAAAGCGGCCGCGACCCAGGCCGAGGCGATTCGCCTTGAGAGCGAAGGTGACCGCACGCGCGACCGCGCAGGCCACCTCGACGAATCGTTACGCCGCCTGAAGGCCGAGGCCGAGGAGGCGACGCGTCGGTTAGAAGAAATGGCCCAGCAGCGCGCTGAGGCTTTGCGCGAAGCCGGCGAAGCGGAAGCCTTTTTGTCTGGTGCGGCGGCGCGCAGCCGGATGGCGCGCGAAGCGGCCGACACGGCGCAAGCCCGCGTGCAAGAGGCGCGTCGCAACGCTGATGAGCAGGGCGGCGAACGCATGGCCGCGCTCGAAGAACTCTCCGGTTTACGTCAGCGCCTAGGCGCGTCCGAGGCGGAGCTGGGGCACCTCACCGGCAGCGAAGACGAGTGGAGTGGTCAACGCGACGACCGTATGGATCGCCTCGCCGAACAGACTCGGTTACGTGAAACCGCCGTCAGCGACCTCGCGAGCGCCGAAGCCGACATGGCCACGGCCGCGCAAGCCGCTCAGTCCGCGCAAGACGCCGCCGACGAAGCCCAGCGCATGCTCGATGCGGCTCGTTTGCGCGAGCAAGACGCACGTCGTGAACAAGCCGTGCTCGAATCCAAACGCGCTTTACTCGCAGGCCTTGAAGCCTCTGGTGAAGGCATGGACGCCGGTGTCAAATTCCTGCTTCAATCTTCAAAGGACCGTCTCAAGTCGCTCCTCATCGATGAACTCGCAGTGCCGGCTGAACATCAGGCCACGGTGGAGCGTGCACTTGGCAAGTCGTTGCAGGTTGTGCTCGTCTCCGACAAAGAACGCGGCGTTGAATTATTATCGGCATTGCGTGATGGGGGTAAGGGGGAGGCCGTGTTCGGTCTTCCGGGATTCTCGGGCTTTAAGCGCGCCCGGCCTGACCTTGCGGGTGCCTCGGGTTTCCGCGGGTGGCTGGCCGACTTGGTCAAAGGCCCCGCGGAGTGGTCCGGTATTCTCGAATGGTCGCTCGGCAACCACGCCGTGGTTGACTCGCTCGAGGCCGCCTTTGTGTTGGCTGACCAGACCAAATCGCAGGACGTATGGTTCTGGACACCGGAAGGCACAGGCCTGCATTCTGGTGGCGCGCTCTATGGTGGTCGCATCGGCACCGTCGCGGGTAAACCCGATGACAAGGCCGCCGGCGGCTTATTGCAACGTAAGACCCAACTCACTGAGGCCTCTGCGCGCCTCGAGGTGTTGACCGCAGAACTCAAATCCGCCCAATCTGATCTTGAGTCCGCGACCACGCGGCGCGCCACCGCGCTGGCCGATGCCGACACCGCGCGCCGCAACGCGCGCGATGCCGAGCGCCGTGCCGACGACGCCCGCAGCCGCGTGCGCGTCAGCGAAACCCAGGCTGAATCTCTCGACCGTGAAGCGGCGCAGTTCCGCATCCGCTTGGAGACCGTGACTGACCGCAAGCGCGAGCTTGACGTGATCGTCGAAAACCTGCGCCGCGAATGGGCGGCTTCCGACGAAGCGCGCTTGGCGCTTGAAAGCCGCTACCAAACCGCGCTTGAAGAGGTGCGTGCGCTGGAAGAAGACTATCGTCGCGTCGACCTAGAGTGGCGCGGTGTCGACCAGGAACGCGCCGATAGCGAAGCGCGTCTTAAGACCGCCCGCTCGCGTGCCGAATACTTGGAAAAGGCCGCGCATGACTTGCGCGCGTCTATGGACCGTTCTGAAGGCCAGGCCGAAGAGTGGACCGTACAGATGAGCCTGCTCCATGAAAAGGCCGCCACCATTGGTGGCTCGATGGAAAGCATTCACGCGCGCCTCACCGAAGAAGAGCAAGAGCGCGATGCCGTGAAGTCGGTCTATGACCGTAAGGTGGCCCTTCTCGACGAACGTCGACTCATGTTGCGGCGCTTACAAGACGAACTCCGCGAGGTCACGCAAAGTGCCCACCAGCGGTCTTTACGCATGGAACAAGGCCGAGCGGCCCTTCAGAACATCCGCGAGCGCATGTTCGAAGCGCATGAAGTGGATTTCTCCTCCGAAGAGGTAGAGTTCGAGCGCACCGAGTATGATGCCGCTACGGCTCCGGCCCAAATCGCGGAGCTGAAAGACAAACTGAAGAACCTGGGGAACATCAATACGGGCGCCCTCGAAGATTACCAAGCCGAGAAAGCCCGTCTCGAAGAAGTCCAGAAACAGTTCGATGACCTCGAGCGCGCGCGCCAAGGCCTCGATCGCGCGATTAAAAAGCTCGACAAAGCCGCTCGCGAACAATTCACCGCCACGTTCGATATCGTGCGCACCAACTTCCAAGAGGTGTTTTCCTCCCTGTTTGAAGGCGGCGAAACCCAACTCGTCCTTGAAGAGGGCGTCGACCCGCTCGATGCCAAGATCGAAATCAACGCCCGCCCGACAGGCAAAAAGATGCGCGGCGTCTCACTCCTCTCGGGTGGTGAGCGCGCGCTGACGGCCATCTCGCTGCTCTTTGCCCTCTACCTCGTGCGCCCGTCGCCCTATTGCATTATGGACGAAGTCGACGGCCCGCTCGACGACGCCAACATCGGACGCTTCGTTAATTTGTTGCGCCGTTTCAGCCATCAGACTCAGTTCATCGTGGTGACTCACAACAAACGCACGATGGCCGCCTCCGACATGCTTTACGGCGTTACCCAAGAGATCAAGGGAATCTCCAAGCTGGTGGCCGTGCAGCTCGACGAAGCGGCACGCATCGCGTCTTGATGTGAGCCCTTAGAAAGACCAGGCGTTTTCTAGGCCCGAAGTGGTCCCGCACTTCAGGCCTCCCCGAATTATTTTGTGCCGGAATGGCAGATGTCTGGTTGTCAATACGCCATGACCATTGGGCATTCCGAGTCGCGGCATCTGCGTGGGATGTGACATTCAATTTCACCGAGTCACACTAGTCCTAGAATCGTGGCGAAATTTTGCCGTTAGGGCCAAATCCCTTCGTCTTGGTGGTGTCAATCGGTGCAATGGCACATGGGCAAAAGTGTGATTTCGAATTTTGGTGAATCCTGAGCGATTGTGCGAACGACATAGTCGCATAATTGCATGACAGAAATTCACTAGTGTGAAAAATAATTCGCCATCTCGTTCGCTATGGCGAATCCGTCGCGTTTTTCGCATACTTAATGTTGCCGGGAAATCGATAACACTTGCAACAATCTCATGAAAATGTGGGCGAAATTGTGAAATTGTTTTTGAAAATGATTGCCACTTGGTTTGGCGCTCTCATTGAGTCTCTCCTTCGGAATCATGCGTCGGAGCGTAAGCACGGCATGAGGTTCGCGGAGGAAGCGCGCGCCGAACGTTTGGCGAACATGCTCCGTTTCGCCTTCGCGGCCAACTGGCTGTCGACCACAAGCACCTACGTGCCCGGAAACCGTTCCATTTTCAACGCCATCAACCTTGGCTCCGGGGGCATGATGCTCCTAGCTGCCGTCGTTTACCACGCCTGGCTTTTTCGCCGCCCCTACCGTTCGGTTTACAAGTATATCACGACGACGTTCGACATGGTGATGGGCACTGGAGTTTTGGTGGCTTACGCGATTGTGGCGGGGCCGGTATTTGTCTTGAAGATGCCCATTTACCTGACCATCCCTTGCATGGTTGTTCTCGCCGCACTCCGCACGCAGCGGCGGCTCGCGATTTACGCGGGTGTGCTTTCGATTGTGATGCTCGTGGGGTTTTGGGCTTGGTTGCAACTCTGGTTCGGTATTGATTACGGAAGTCGTGTTGAGCATGCCTTCGGTCCCAAGGTTAACCCCACCTACCTGATCGATACCATCGCCTTTATGGTGGGCTTTTCGTGCCTCGCCATAGCGGGAACTTATAACGTGCGCCGGCAGCTCAACCTGCGCGTCGCTGAGGCGGAACGCGTGGCACGCGAAGAGGAACGAGAACTTATGGCGGCGGGCCTAGCCCACGAGATTAGAAATCCGCTCGGTAGCATTCATGGCTTTGCCCAGCTGCTCCGTGATGAGGGGCGTGGTGCCCCGCGGTACGTGGAGGCCATTCTTGAAGACGTGCGTAGGTTGAACGGCGTGCTCGAGGGGTTCTTGCGGTTTACGCGGCCTTACCCCATTAAACCGGAGCAGGTTGATCTCGTGGCGTTGGTCACGGACTTCTGTCGTGCCGACCTCGTGCTCAACCCCGCGTCGGGGCTTGAATTGATGTGCCAGCGCGACAAACTGATTCTGCGTACAGACCCCGACGCGGTTCGCCAAATCCTTCACAATTTGATCCGCAACGCGCGTCGGTTTCAGCCGGCGGGTGTGCCCATGCGGGTGAGGCTGGCCGGTGACGATCTCGAAGTTCGTCTGATGGTTGAAGACGATGGGCCCGGTGTGGCCCCCGAGCTCTTACAGAATCTTTTCACACCCTTCCAGACTTCGGAGAAGGATGGAACGGGGCTGGGCTTGTCGTTGTCCCGAAAACTGGCGCGCGAACTTGGCGGCGACCTTTACCACGCGCTCTCGCACGAGCACCTGGAATCGTCAACAGGCACGGTCTTCGTTTTGGTGTTGCGCCCCTTTAGGCGGCAGGAGAATTCATGACAGTTCGCACCGGATCCGCGGGAACAGTGCTCATCGTTGACGATGAAAGTCATATGCGCGAAATTCTCGTGGCGGCACTAGCACCGCTACGTGCTCGCTTGATCGGGGCGGAGTCTGCGAGTCAGGCATTGCATTTTCTGGCCAACGAGAATATTGATGTGGTCGTGAGCGACATCCGGATGCCGGGTATGGACGGGCTTGATTTCCTCCAACGGGTTCGCGAAGAGACCCCGGGGATTCGCTTCATTCTCTTTTCAGCACACGGGAATATGGAAACATTGATCCGTGCCTTACGCCTTGGCGTCGCTGATTTCGTCACCAAACCGTTTGACAATGAGGAGCTACGAGCGATTGTGGCTCGCCAGTTGCGGTCGCCGTCCTCACCCCACAACCTTACGCCAGCCTCGGGCATAGGCCCTTCCGGTCTGCTCGGGGATAGCCCGGCATTTCTCAAAAGCCTTGAGAGCGCACACAAGGCCGCGCGTACTCATTCGAATGTTTTGATTACAGGAGAAAGTGGAACAGGCAAAGAAGGTATTGCCCGAATGATCCACGATTCCTCCTCGCGTTCCAATGGACCCTTCATCCCGGTCAACTGTGGGGCCCTCCCCGAGAACCTGATTGAATCCGAATTGTTCGGGCACGTACGGGGTGCTTTCACGGGCGCGCTTGCCGATCGCCCAGGTAAATTTGTGCTGGCTCATGGAGGGACATTGTTCCTCGACGAGATCGGAGAAATGCCCCAGAGCATGCAAGTCAGGTTATTGCGAGCCCTTCAGGAGCATGTCGTCGAGCCGGTTGGCGGCGGCGCCCCTGTACGTGCGAACTTTCGCCTCATCGCCGCGACCAATCGCGACTTGCGTGAGGAGGTGCGCGCGGGTCGGTTTCGTGAAGACCTTTGGTTTCGCCTCCATGTGATTCCCGTGGTCTTGCCGCCCTTACGCGAACGCGGACGCGACATCGTACTTCTGGCGCGGCACTTTCTGTCGCTGTTCAATTCTCGGTACAGCACCTCGCTCACGCTTTCGCCTGAAAACGAGAAAACCTTGCTCGCGCACATGTGGCCGGGGAATGTTCGCGAGCTTGCCAATGCCATGGAGCGCGCGCTTGTGCTCTCCGATGGATCGGATTTGATGATCGAACTCGATGCCGCTCAAGACGTTTCGCCTTCAGGGGCTGGGCCGCTCGATCATTCTGTGCGAGGGCGTCGGCGTGCGGCAGAGCGTGAGGTGATTATCGCGGCGCTGGAAGCCTGTCGATGGAATAAAACCCAAGCCGCCGAGCGGCTGGGGATCTCGCGCCGTGGCTTGCTGTATAAGGTCAAAGATTATGGGATTGGTTAGCGGGTAGCGGTCAGCAGTCTGGGAACGCATTCGCGTGCTTACTGAAGGCTGATTGTGTTCCACGCTAGTTTGCTCATGGTTTGCGGTTGAGTGCTTCGGATAAAAAAAAGCCTTCAGGAGTTTGAAGTCCTGAAGGCTGATCGCTGACTGCTGACCGCTACCCGCTATGTTCTACTCGTGCAAAGCTGCGACGTCGTCGGGGCGCCAGGCCAGCAAACTGCCGCATCCTTCGCACAACATCACCTGACGCATCTTGCCCACTTCGATCACGCGCTGCGGGGTTTGCGTACGGCGGCAGATGTCACACGCCTTGTGCGCGTGGTTTACAAGCGCGATCACGTGCGGGGTACCGCGGCGCGATACCGTGCGGTCGTAGATCGACAAGGTTTTTTTACCGATCGCCGCGCGGGGCTCATCACCTTTTTGGGCCTCTTCGGCAATGCGATCTTCGATGCCGCCGAGTTCGGTCGAGAGTACCTCGATCTCAGGCTCGATTTGGGTACGCACGGTCTCGTAGGCCGTATGGGCCTCTTCGGCGTCTTTACGCAGGTTCTCGATCATTTGCTGCAAATGCAGCACGCGAGCCTGCGACGCATCAATGTTGCGCTTATGCGCGGCGATCTCAAGATGAACCGCGTCGTATTCGCGGTTGGTCGTGATGGCCCCAAGGCGCTTGCCACTCTCTTCAAGGGAGGCCGATTCGGTCACAACCGAGTCCTGAGTCTCTTTGATTTGGCCTTCAACCTTGGCAATTTCGGCATGAGCCTTGTCGGCGGCGGCCTTCTCACGGGCCAAAGTGTCGCGCAAAGCTTGCAGACGTTGGGGCAAGTCTTTGCGAGTCTGCTTCAGCTCGAATACTTTTTTGTCGACGGCCCAGAGCAGGAGCAGATTCTTGAGATCTTCTTCGATAGTCAGCATTGGAACACCCGCTCGGTTTTGCACCCGAGGGCCGAGGAGCGGCAACCCGGCATGAAAAGCATGCAGGTGGGGCCGACGTTCGGATTCAGGGTGCCATGAAAAAAAATGTCCCGGCTCCCCGCAGTGGGGACCGGAACGGTAGGGCTAAACTAGCTAGAATGCAGGGGCGTTTCAACGCGAAGGGGAATCGTGCCTTGCGCGGGGTGATGCGCGCCTCAAAGCCTTACCCCTCGGTACGGCGATTGTAGCGCGTGGCGGCCAGTTCCCATCCTTTGGTGAGACCCGTATCCAAAAGTTTGGGAAAATCGGTGAAAACGGGGGCGAGGGCCTCTTGTTCGATCGCCGAAAATCGGGCTAATACGAAGTTGGCGAGGTCGCGACCGGGGGGGCACAGGCCCACGCCAATGCGAATGCGGGGAAAGGCTTCGCCAACATGCTCGATGATATTGCGTAGGCCGTTATGGCCGCCGTGCCCGCCACTGGCGCGCACACGAATCGAACCTAGGGGGAGGGTCACATCGTCGGTGACCACGATCACATCGCTGGGCGGGATTTTATAAAAGGCCATGAGCGATTGAACGGCTTCACCGCTCAAGTTCATGAAAGTCTGAGGTTTTGCAATCAGGAGGGGTGAGGAGCCGGGGGACCCCAGGGAGGCCTTGCAAAGCAAGGCCTTACCCTGAGTTCTCCAGTCCGCCGCATCCAAGGCACGGGCCGTCGAGTCCGCCAGGGCGAACCCGACGTTGTGCCGGGTGGCGTCATATTTGGAGCCGGGGTTTCCCAGCCCCACCAGGAGCGCCATGGAGCGTGCTTACTTCTTCTTGGCCGGAGCCGCTGCTGCTGCCGGTGCGGCCTTGGCCTTGGCTGCCGGAGCCTTGGCCGGCGCGCCTGCCGCCGCTTCTTCTTGACGACGACCTTCGCTCACGCCGAACAGCGCGGTGCGCGGCGGCGTCACGAATGAACCGTTATTGAACTGCAGATCCGCAACGTAGAAGGTCTTGCCTGCGGGCATGTTCGACACGTCGATGTGGAACACGTCGGGGATGTCCTGCACCTTGGCGCGGATCTTGACGAACTTCTTGGCCACGGAGAAGATACCGCCCTGGGTCTTCACGCCGACGGGCACGCCTTCGGTGGTGACGGGCACGATGACGGTGACGGGCACGACATCGTCGACACGCACAAAGTCAATGTGGAGGTAATCGCCGCGGATCGGATCGCGATCGAGCTGCTTCATCATGGTCTTTTGAACGGCGCCGTCAATGTTCAGCTCGATGAGCGTATTGCGGTGTGCGAGCACGGGACGCAAATCGGTGCCGGTGATTTCGATGGTCTCAGGTTCGCCCTTGAGGCCGTAAATCACGCCGGGGACCTTGCCTTCGCGGCGGAGGTTGGCGAGGGTGCCTTTGGTGCTGAGCGGACGCTTGCGCGCGGGGATGCTGATGGTATGCATGAATGTGTCCTCAATGCGGTACATCGCGCCGGCGCGCGCCTTCCCGCAGTTTTTATGAATACTCCGGATTTTTTCCGAAGCCGCCGGCCGAACAAAAACACGAAAAAGCAGATGGGTGGTTGGGGCGGCAGGATTCGAACCTACGAATGAGGGAACCAAAAACCCTTGTCTTACCGCTTGACGACGCCCCAGCGCACCCAAGGGGCGGAAAACTTAGAAAAATCCCCACCCAAATCCTCGTCCAAAATGCGAAAGAAAAAGAAGAATTTTTGGGGGTGTTTGACCGATTTGGGCCTACGCTGCCGGGGTGGAGGTCGTGAACCGGGTTTTAACGGCGAACCGGCATTGGGATTTTACCGCCGTGAGCGCGGTTTGGGCCTCATTTTCATGGAAAAACAAGGCGAACACGCTGGCACCCGAGCCGCTGAGCATGGTTTTGACAGGCCCGAATTGGTTCAGTGTCTCGAATACGGCTTGTATTTCGGGGAATTCGGCCATCACCGGCGCCTGAAAATCGTTGTGCAGGCGGGAGTAAATCTCAGGGGTTTGAGCCTGCACCGCCCAGTCGCGCCGGAACCCCCCCCAGTTATTTCCATACGCCCCCCCCAAAACGCTGTGGCGGTAGCGGGCCAAATCGCGATAGGCTTTGGCGGTTTCGACATGGCAGGCAGGGGTGGCGATCACCACGTGAAAGGGAAAGGGAGCGGGAGCCGGTTCAAGAATCTCGCCCCGGCCCTCGCCGTAGGCGGTTGATGACGACAAGAAGAACGGCACGTCGGACCCCAGTGCGGCGCCGAGTGTGATGAGTTCGTCCGTGGACAGGTGAAGATTCCACACTGTGTTTGTGAGACGCAGCGCCGTGGCGGCGTCGGAGCTGCCGCCGCCGAGGCCGGCACCCGAGGGGAGGCGTTTGTCGAGCGTGCAGCGGATGCCTGATTGAGGCGACACTTTATCGGCATAACGTGCTTTGACCAAGCGCGCCGCTTTGATGATGAGGTTGTCTTCCGGATTGTCTGTCACGTGTTCCGCACCACTGAGGGAAATGGTATCCCACGGTTCGGCACTCAAAGTGTCACAGGCGTCTACCGCTTGAAACAGCGTGCCCAGCTCGTGAAAGCCGTCGGCACGTTGCCCGCGGATCTCGAGGAACAGATTGATTTTGGCGGGGCAGGGGAGGGAGAGCATGGGGGGGGAAGATAGCTATGGGACGATACGTGGCCGTTGGTACCATAGCTGTGGGGCTCTTCCTAGGCGTTGTTACCTCCGCAGATGGTCTTTTCCTAGGCATGTTAGAATCCCTTGTGAACCTTACCCGGTAATGTTTGTCGGGGCCTTCTGGAGTTTTAAAACATCCAGAAAGCCTTCACACCATTCCGAAGAGAGGCCCACTGGGTAAGGTGACATTCCTAGGATGGGCCCCCCTGCGGAGGTAACAACAAACCGGTATGGTTTACAATGCTGTTACCAACTTCAGCGTTCGGCCCAAATACTATCCTTCCTCCATGCCTCAACATCTTCTTAACCTCGTCGATCAGCCGTCCGCACTTGTGGCGGAACTTGTCCGCGATGCCTCGCGCCTGCGCGCCGACTTTCGGGCCTCGGGCCCCAGCGAAGCGCTGCACGGCCGCACCGCCGCACTCTTTTTTGAAAAACCCAGCTTGCGCACGCGCGTCACGTTTGAAGTCGCCATGATTCAAACCGGCGGCGCCACCGTGATCCTTGATCCGGCTTCGGTATCGCTCGGGAAGCGGGAGTCGGTTCACGATGCGGCCAAAAGCCTTTCGCGTTGGGTCGATTGTATCGTCGCGCGCACGTTCTCGCAAGCCTTGGTCGACGACCTTGCGCGCTATGCGACCGTGCCCGTGATCAACGCCCTCACCGATGAAGAGCACCCCTGTCAAGCGCTGGCGTTTGGTCAAATGATGTACGACCGCCTCGGTGGCGGGCCGGGTAACCCGGACGCCTTGCGCGGTGTGCGCGTGGCCTTTGTGGGCGACGGCAACAACGTGGCCAACAGTTTGGCCGCGCTCGCCGGCCACTGTGGCATGCACTTCACGCTCGCGTGCCCGAAGGGTTACGAACAACCTGCGGCCCTGCTTCAAAAAGTGGAAGACCTCTGCCGCGTTTCAGGCGGTAGCTACAAGCAGACCTACGATCCGATTGAAGCCGTAAAAGATGCCGACGTGATCTATACCGACGTGTGGGTGAGCATGGGCGAAGAAGATCAGGCCGAAGAAAAAACCAAACAGTTTTTAGCCTATCAGGTCAACGCGCATCTCTTAGCCGCCGCGCCCGCCGGGTGCGTAGTCACTCATTGTTTGCCCGCGCATCCGGGTGAGGAAATCACGCAAGAGGTGATGGACTCGCCGCAGTATGTGGCCTTCGATGAGGCCGAGAACCGATTGCACGCGCAGAAGGCGGTGTTGTTGCATCTGATCCGCGGCTAGAATTTCATTCGTTCATCGTTCAACGAAAAAAGGGTGTCGCGATTGCGGCACCCTTTTTTCGTTGAACGATGAGTACCGAGTACCGAGTACCGACTTTTTTACCAGGCCTCGGCCTTCGGCTTATTTTCATCTTCTGCTTCAAGCGCGCGCACCGCTTCTTGGAAGTCGCCGTTGCGCGGCGTCTTGTCCTTGAAGTGGCCAAGAATGAGGGCGAGTTTTTCTTCGGAGAAGCTCAACTTCATCTGCTTGGTGATCTTGCCCTTGTAGCCCCATTCTTGCATCAACGCTTCGGTGAGCTCGAAGCAATCTTCAATCGCGTAGAACGGCATTTCGGAAGATTGATACGCGTAGCACGCGTCCATTTCCATGCACTCGGGCGGCGGCGAATCCGTTTGCTCCATCCACTTGTGTGAATGGCGCTTGCGGACTTCGATCGCTTTCTCCAAACGCATATAACCAATCACGAAAAAGCGACCACGGAACGCTTCGAGAGTCCCCTGGTAGCGAGTCCCAAACAAGAAGTAGCGACGGCGCGCCTTGAAGGCGGCGGCGCGGGTGCGGGCTTCTTGGCATTGAATCATGCCGTAGGTGCCGCTTTCGTAGTTAGGCTCCAAAACGATATGGCCATTCGAGTCGGTCAGCTCGCGCACGGGAAGTTCGTGGCGTTTGGAGCTGCCGGTGTGAATGAGTACGCCTTCTGCCTTGCCGCGGTAATCCTGCCAGCCGGTGTTTGAGAGCGTCATGTGTGCGTCCTTTCTGCCGATCTCGCGTGTGGCGTGGTCGTGCAAGGTGGGTGCCAGCGAGCGGAAGGGGATTCCGTTCGCTCCGCAAGCCCGATTGTCTTCAGTGCTTTAGGAGGGGAAAACCCGTACGGAAACCGCAAGGCGCGGGGGGGCGGTGAAAGAATGTGTGCTGTTCATGCGCAGATTTGCCCGTTTTTTCCGTAGGAAGACTCAATATACACACGGCCGTGGGTGAAGGCACGAGGTTTTGGGCTTTTTGGGGAGGTTGGAGGCTGGGTGGGGGCCGTACATTGTGGTTGTTACCTCTGCAGCGTGGCCTTTCCATGGAATGTTACCCTACCCTCTGGGCCACTTTTCGGAAGGTTGTATGGGACCTTCGGGGTGTTTTAAAACATCCCGGAAGTCTCACGCACCAACGACTTTAGAATCGTAACATGGGTGAGGCACCAACGCCTCGTAAGGTTTGCAGTGCATCGTACCATTCCTAGGATAAGACTCACTGCGGAGGTAACACTTCCTAGGATAGGCCCCACTGCGGAGGTAACGACTCCTAGGATAGGCTCCACTGAGGAAGTTCGACCCGTTCGGCGCGGACGGCCCGGCCTAAAAACTGCGACGCCAAGGTGGCGAACCCTTCGGTTTGATCGGTCGTCAGAAACCGCTCGCCGCCCCCGCGCGAAAGGCGCGCGGCCATGGTGGGATGGCGACCGAGGTAGTCCAGGAGCGCGGGCGCGACGATGTCGGCCTGCACAAGAATTTTGGTGGTCGCGGGCACAAGCGCGCGGATGGCAGGGTACAGGAGTGGGTAGTGCGTGCAGGCCAATAACAGCGTGTCTGGCACGCCACCCGCGCGCTCTATGGTTTCGCGCCAATATTTTTTGAGAAAGAACTGTAGGCCATCCCCCTCGAGTTCGCCGTTCTCCACGAGGGGCACCAGAAGCGGGCAGGCGACCTGGGTGAGTTGCAGCGCGGGTGCGAGCTTCTCAAGCTCAAGGGCATAGCTGTCCGATCGCACGGTACCGTCGGTCGCCCACAGTGCGACTCGTGGCGCTTTGGCATCCGCTAAGGCCGCAGCCCCGGCTGCTTCGCGGGCCAAACTTTCGGCTGAGGGGCGGATGATGCCCAACACCCGGCGATCCGCATAGCGTACCGGCAAAATCTTTTGCTGAATTGTTCTCAATGCTTTGGCGGACGCCGTATTGCAGGCGATGATCACCAGCGGGCACCCCTGTGCAAACAGGTGCTCCACGCCTTCGGTGGTGAATTGCAAAATGGCTTCGAAGGAGCGGCTGCCGTAGGGCGTGCGCGCCGTGTCGCCCAAATAGAGCATGTCGTGATCGGGGAGCTGTTCACGCACCTTGCGGTACACCGTGAGGCCACCGAAACCAGAATCGAAAAATCCGAGAGGCATAGGCCTAAAAAGTAGGTCTTGAGTGATGGGTGAGTGGAAAGTGGGAAGTGGAAAATGGAAGGTAGGACGCAGATTTGGCCCAAATTCTCGACTATTCCACGACGATCAAGTGATTGGATCGCTGTCGGTTACCTCAGGCTGCATTTCTGTCTACAGATAGCTTTCCTGCGGTTTTTACCACCCACTTCCCATTTTCCACTTCCCATAATTGACTCCCGTTCCCCCTTGTGAATCGCCCCCGCAATAGTTATCCTTTGTCCCCAAATTTTAACAGGGAGGGCATATGCCTACCCATAAGTCAGCCGAAAAACGCCTCTTGACCGCCGAAAAGGCCCGCCTCGTGAACCGTGCGGTTCGTTCCGCCATTCGCACGAGCATTAAGAAGGTGCGCACGGCCGCGACCGCCGAAGAAGCCGCGAAGGAAGTCCCGAACCTGTTCTCCATGCTGGATAAGGCTGCGCGCCGTAACCAGGGTGGCGTGACCAAGAACGCGGCCTCCAACTACAAGAGCAAGATTCAGAAGGCCATCGCCACAATCGCCGCTGGCGGTTCGGCTGTGCCTCCCTTGGCCAAGGCCAAGTCGGTGATGGCGTCCAAGGCCAAGGCCCTCAAAGCCAAAGCCGCCAAGACGGCCAAAGCCAAAGCCAAGTAAGGCTGAACCTTGAGTTGCCCTCCCGTCAAACGGATGGGTGATTCAAAGTGAGTTTAAAGGCCGTCCTCCGGGGCGGCTTTTTTTGTTGTCTCGCCGGCCACCTGCCGACGAGGGGTTGGCGCGCATCCGTGCGCTTGTCGATTTCGGTCGCTTTGCGCGGCCACTCTTCCAGCTATCTTGATGATGAGGAGAACAATCATGGCTGACGCGTTGCTAGGAGTTTACGGCCCCCGGGATCTCACCATCGTGCGCGGCGAAGGCTCGTACGTGTGGGACGATGCGGGCCACCGCTACCTCGATTGTGTATCAGGGGTGGCTGTGAATGCATTGGGCCACGGCAATACGTCCGTATTGCTCGCCATCGCCAAGCAAGCGGGCGAGTTTCTCCACGCGAGTAATCTTTTTGTGATACCGGCACAGCGTGACCTCGCGGCGCGGCTCGCCGCGCTTTCGGGGTTCGATGCGGTATTCTTTTCAAACAGCGGCACGGAGTCGAACGAAGGTGCGATCAAATTCGCGCGGCGCTTCTTCGATGTGGCCGGCCGTCCTGAAAAGAATGAAATCATCAGCTTCAAAGGGTCGTTTCACGGGCGCACCTACGCGGCCATGGCCGCCACGGGGCAAGAGAAGATTTACAAGGGCTTTGGGCCTCTGCCGGGCGGGTTCGTTCACGTGCCTGCGAACGATGTTGCCGCCCTTAAGGCTGCGGTAGGCCCGCACACGGCCGCGATTCTGTACGAACCCGTGCAAGCCGAGGGCGGCGTCGTCAATATGGAGCACGCCACGGCCGATGCCCTCCGTGAACTTCAGGCTCAGGGCATATTACTCATCGCGGATGAAATTCAAACGGGGTTGTGGCGCACGGGCACCCTCTTGGGTTCTGACGCCCTGTGTTTATTGCCCGATCTGGTAAGCTTTGCCAAGCCCCTAGGCGGCGGCCTGCCCCTTGGCGCGATTTTGGTCCGCAAGAAAATCGCCGAAGCGTTGCATGTGGGCGACCATGGGTCCACGTTCGGTGGAAATCCCGTGGCCTGCGCGGCGGGGCTCGCGGTGCTTGAAGCGCTTGCAAACGAGGCGTTTCAGGCGGACTATCAAGAACGGATTGCGCTCTTGCGTGGTGAGTTGGCCGCGCTGATCGAACGCAAGCAGCAGGCGGGCGTGCCCGTGGGCCCGTTGCGCGGTCGCGGGTTTCTCATCGGCATGCAGTGGACCGGCACGGGTGACAACGACTTGCCGAGCCTGCAAAAACGGATGCGGGCCGCCGGCGTATTGGTTCACCGCGCGGGTGCCGATGTGCTGCGTCTTTTGCCGCCGCTCACCTTCTCGCGTGAAGACATCAAAGTCTTGCTGGCGGCGTTGGATCAGGCGATGGGGTGATCGACCGGGGCCTCGATACACCACCCGGTCACCGAGTGTCCGCCGAAGGCGGATTTATCGAGGTGCCCGGGTGGCACTCGGCCACCGGTCTTGGGTCATTCGGCGTTGGCGATCTGTTCTCTGATCATCTCAAGGTCTTCTTTCCACCCGATGCAGATCTGTTGGATCTCATACTGCTGGCTTTTATTCGACAGCGTATTCACCTCGCGCAGCATTTCTTGTTGCAAAAACCCGAGCTTTTTGCCGGGTGTCGCGTGGGTTAAGAGGATTTCCAGAAAGTGATCGAGGTGCGCGCGCAGGCGCGTCATTTCTTCGGCTACGTCGAGCTTTTCGGCCATGATGCCGATCTCTGTGGCGAGACGATCTTCCGCGATGGAGGCCCCGTCGAGCAGTTCGCGCACGCGCTCACGCAGCTTGGCGGCATACTCGCGGTTGCGCGCCGGCAATAGTGTGGCGACGGTTTCAAGGCCGGGGTAAAAGGCACGGATGCGCGCTTCAAAGTCACGGGCGAGTTCGCCGCCTTCGCGTTCCCGCATGGTGACGAGGTCGGCCGCCGCGGCGCGGAAGACGGGGATGATTTTGGCTTCCAGGAGGGCCTGCGCGGCGGCGGTGTCGGCGGCCTTCGTGGCACCGGCGGCATCAGGCACATCGTGGAGCACCATGCCGGGGATGCGCAACAAATCTGCCGGCCCAATCTGACCGCCTCCCAGCGCCCCAGACATACGCTTGGCCAGGGCGACATACGCGTTGAACAAAGGCTCGTTGAGCGCCACGCCTAAGGATTGCGCCGCCACCACCCGCGTGTCCACGTTCACGTTACAAGTGACCGAACCACGCGTCACAAAGTCGCCGAGTTCTTTACGCAGCACGTTATCAAGGTTGAGGAGTTCGCGCGGCCCGCGGCACTGAAAGTCGAGGTAGCGGTTATTGACGGTTTTGATTTCCACCGAAATGGTGTGGAGATCGTCTGTGGCTTCTGCGCGGCCGTAGCCGGTCATTGATTTGAGCATGGGGGAAGGATAGAATTTGGGTCGTTGGGGGAGTTGGTGGCTGCATGGGAGACCATAGTTGTTTGTTGGTACCTCCGCCGTGAGGCCTTTCCTAGGAATGTCACCTTACTGTTTAGGCCTCTCTTCGGAATGGTGTGCGGGACCTCCGGGAGGTTTTTAGAAATTCAAAGTGGCGAGCATAGCTACTTTCGGGGTATGGCTGTTCTTGTCCCCTACGTCGACGCGTTTCGCGCGCACCTGCTTTTAGAGCGGCGGTTAGCGGGTAATACGGTTGAGGGTTATCTCTCGGATTTGGCGATGTGTTGGGCGCAATTGACTCAGGTCAAAAAGCCTCGGAAATCGTCACAAACAAAAATGACGGGTAAGGGTGATGCGGTGGGTGGCACGGCGGAAGCCGCCGTGGGCGAGGGTGACCTTCGGGTGTTGTCCGCGGACCGGGTGAATGCACTGTTCGCGGACTTCGCGGCGTTGGGCCTGTCGCCCGCGACCCTGTCGCGCTACCTCGCGGCGCTGCGCAGTTACGCAGAGTTTCTCCGCGATGCCAAATACATTATGGACGATGAGCCGCTGCGCGGCGTGCGCGTGCCCAAGGCGCAGCGCTACAAGCCGCGCGCGCTAAGTGCCTCAGAGGTCGGCGCGCTGTATGCCACGGTCGAATCACGCATCGCCGAGGCGCTCGCCGTCGCTGATGTGAAGCAGGCGCGCACCGCGCGCCGCGATGCGGCGCTGCTCGAGTTGCTCTACGGCTTGGGACTGCGCGTGTCGGAGGCCATCACCCTGCCGCGCGACGCCCTCCACTTTGACGAAGACGTGGCGTTGATTCAGGGGAAAGGCGGCAAGCAGCGCCTCGTGCCCCTCGGCCAGAAGGTTAGGGCGAGCCTGCACGCCTGGCTCGACGGTGGTGAGGCGGGCCGAGGGTCATTGGCCAAGCCTTCGGTGGCCGCGGTGCTCGTTGGGAGCCGCGGGGCGGCGCTCTCGCGCATGGCCGCGTGGAAGATCGTGCGCGCGTTGTGCCTTGATGCGGGCCTTGATGCGGAAACCATTTCGCCGCACACCTTCCGTCACACTTTTGCGACGCACCTGATCGAAGCCGGCGCCGACTTGCGCGCCGTGCAAGAACTACTCGGACATGCCGACATCAGTACGACCCAGATTTACACGCATTTGGATCAGGATTATTTGAGGGAAGTGCACACGACGTTTCATCCGAGGAACAGGTAAGGGGTAAAATGGGTACAGAGTACTCTGTACTCTGTACTCTGTACTCGGTGGTCGGATATAAGCCATGTGTCACCTTGCCTTCAGGCCCGGGCGGCCCCAACCCTCACCCCCAATTCACCTGCGGTTGG
>JBIIWL010000014.1:0-16079 GCA_044338885.1 Fibrobacteria bacterium | reverse complement strand
GGCTTCATTTTTGAACGGAGGAGAGCAGGGTGGGGCCGGAATCGGGGATTGATCGGTTTACGGGTTTGGCGCGATATTCGCAACTCATTGATTTTGAACACGATAGGCTATTGGGTGTCGAAGGTCGTTTTTGCTGTAAAACATGGGGCGTTTCTTCTAAATTGGGGTCTCTAAAATCACCCGGTTTACTGCTGCTCCGGGCGATTTGTACGGTCCACTCCTTGTTTCGAAAGGCCCTCGATGTCCGCCTCAAAGCCCTTTACCGCCCCCCTCGCCTCCATCGACCCCGAAATCGCCGCGCTGATCGATCAGGAAGCCGCGCGTCAGGAGCATGAGCTCGAGTTAATCGCGTCTGAGAACAGCGTGAGCAAGGCCGTAATGGAAGCGATGGGTTCGGTTTTCACGAACAAGTATTCAGAAGGCTACGCCGGTAAGCGTTACTACGGTGGCAACGAAGTCGTCGACGTGATGGAAACTCTCGCGATCGCACGCGCGAAGGAATTGTTCGGCGCGGAGCACGTGAACGTGCAGCCGCTGTCCGGTTCGCCGGCAAACCTCGCGGTGTACATGGCCGTGTGCAAGCCGGGTGACAAGGTGCTCGGTCTGAAACTCGATCACGGTGGTCACCTGTCGCACGGTCACCCTGTGAACTTCTCAGGCCTCAACTACAGCTTCGCGCAGTACGAAGTGGATGAACAGACCTGCCGGATCGATATGAACAAGGTGCGCGAGATCGCGTTGCGCGAGCGCCCCCGTATGATCATCGCTGGCTTCTCGGCCTACTCGCGCGACATCGATTGGGCCGCCTTCAAGAGCATCGCCGACGAAGTGGGCGCGGTGACGTTTGCGGATATCGCACACATTGCCGGTCTCATTGCCGGTAAGCAATTAGAGAACCCGGTTTCGTTGTTTGATATCGTGACGACCACGACGCACAAAACGTTGCGCGGCCCGCGCGGTGCGATCATCATGTCGAAAGAGGCCTTCAAGAAAGACCTCGATCGTTCGGTGTTCCCCGGCATTCAGGGCGGCCCTCACGATCACGTCAACGCGGCCAAAGCGGTCTGCTTTAAAGAAGCCCTCACACCGGAATTCCAACAGTACGCCAAGCAAGTGATCCTCAACGCCAAGGCGTTGGCCGGCGAGCTGATGGGCCGTGGTTACCGCATCTTGACCGACGGCACCGACAACCACCTGATGGTGGTTGATCTGCGCTCGAAAGACCTCGCGGGTAAGGCCTCTGAAGTCGCTCTCGAGAAGATCGGTATTTCCTGCTCGCGTTCGACCGTGCCGTTCGATACCAAGAAGGCGCTCGACCCGTCGGGCATTCGCCTGGGCACGCCTTCGCTGACCACGCGCGGCATGGGTGAGGCGGAAGCCAAGCTCATCGGCGGCTTCATCGACGCCGCGCTCATGAACGCCGGCGACGAGACGAAGCTGGCATCGCTGCGCGGCGAGGTGGCCGAGTTGTGCAACAAATTCCCGCTGTACGTGTGAACGATTCCGCGACGTTGATCGCGCGCGCGGCGCGCGTTCAACAATCGTTCAATATTGGTGATCGGCGCATTTGGCCGAATGCCTACCTCGCGCCCATGTCGGGCGTGACCGATATCTGTTTCCGCAGACTCGTGTCGCGCCTGGCGCAGGGCCGCACGGGCTTGCTGGTCTCCGAGTTCGTCTCCGTGCAGGTGCTGACGCAGCCCGGTGGGCGCGAAAACGCCAAGTCGACACGTGAGATGGCCTTTGCCGAAGAAGAACGGCCGTTTTCAATCCAGATCTTCGGCGGCGATGCCCGTAAGATGGGTGAGGGCGCCCGGATTGCCGCCGCCACGGGTTGTGACTTTATCGAAATCAACTGTGGCTGCCCGGCCCCTAAAGTCGTCGGTAAAGGCGGCGGTTCCGCGCTACTCAAAGACCTCCCGAACCTCGCGAGTGTTTTACGCACGGTTAAAGCGTCCGTCGATATTCCCGTGACCATCAAGGTACGCGTGGGGTGGAATGATGATCAGATCACGCTTTTCGAAACCTTAAAGATTGCCGAGGCCGAAGGCGCAGCGGCGTTCGTCATTCATGGACGCACACGCGCGCAAGGGTACAAGGGACTAGCAAACTGGGACCTCATCGCGGAGGCCAAGCGTGAAGCCGTGTCACGGGGCTCGATGCTCCCCATCATCGGTAACGGGGATATCGTGCGGCCCGAAGACGTTTTACATCGCCTAGAGACTTACGGCGTCGATGGTGTGGCCGTGGGCCGTGGGGCGATGCACAACCCGTGGATCTTCGGGCAGATTGCCGATCTGTACGAGGGTAAAATGTGGCACGAGCCGGGTAAGGACGATTACCTGTGGGTGTTTTCCGAGTACGAGACCTTGCTCCGCGGTGAGATGGATATCGAACTTCGTGTGCTCGGTAAGCTCAAGCAGATGGCCGCACGCATTCTGAAAGGCTTGCCTGGCGGTTCGCTCGCGCGTTTAGCCTTACTGCGTTCGCAATCGGTGGAAGAATTCCACGGGCATTTGCATCGTTACTTCGCGGACATGAGCGACGTCACGCGCGACTACGGCGTGTTGGCTGAGCTCAACGGGGGAGAGAACACCGAGGTTGTGAGCGGAGTGACGTACAAGAACTAGGCTCAATGGCCCTCAAAGAGCCTCAGTCCTTCTTCTGCAGCAGCACGGTGACAAACCTTTGTTCCGAACCACCCGGTGTGACGTGAACACCGCGCGAGCTTTGGACCGACTCGAACTCACCCCCAAAATAATCCGTCAGTTCGTTTTCGCTATGCCGCCTGACGGTGAGGCCGCTGCATTTTTCGGGTCCGTCGTCGGCGAAGATGCTGAACAGCAAGGAGCCGCCGGGCTTTAGTGCGGTGGTGACCTTGGTTCGATATGCGGCGCGATCATCTTCATCGGTTAAAAAGTGGAACACGGCGCGGTCGTGCCAGAGGTCGAAACTAGCCGGCGCGAATGCTTGATCGAGCACGTTCGCAGCCAACCATTTTACCGTTTCACCTCGTGCACCTAATCGGGCTTTGGCAATGTTGAGCGCCGACGGCGAGAGGTCGAGGACCGTAAGGTTTTTGAAGCCTTGATCCAACATATCGTCCACCCAGGTTGAGGCGCCGCCGCCGATATCAACGAGTGCGGCAGTTTTGGACATACCCAGTTCGCGGATCCATTCGGGGGTGGTCTCAACATGATCGGCAAACCAGCTGACGGCTTTGTGGTCTTTGGTGCCGTAAATGGTTTCCCAGTGATTGTGGGGGGTGGGTGCCGAGGCAGGGGGCGTGTGGGTCATGGGGGAAGAGTAAGAAACGGGTGTGGGCCGTCTGTGACCTGAGTCACGCAAAGCAATTGGTCAGGAATCAGGTCGGAGACGGACCTTTTTTACGAATGGCGCGCCGCGCAACCGCCAAGCCGAGCAGCAGCAGGATCACACCCACGATCACAGGGAAAAACCCAGTTGGCGATGCGGGATTGGCTCCCGCCTCAACAGTGTTCCACAGCGGTGAGATCAGGAAGATTCCGAAAGCGCATAACGCCACGGCGCCGAGGAGGTAGAGGAGTCGTTTCATTGGAAGTTTTTCTGCAGAGAGGGAGTGAGCGTGGTCATGGGTTTCTCGGCAATGTCAATAGGGCGTCTTAGGGACGACTATAATTGTTGAAGATCACTGGAGACATCGCATGTCAAAACCCACGATTCACGGTGTGACCTCAAAATATGGCAGTCGCATTGCGTATGACCTATACGGAGAAGACCCCGGTAAGCCTGTGTTGAGTTAAATCACCGGCGCGATGTACCACCGCTGGACTGACGTGCACCGATCGCAGGACCGATGATGGTGATGGCGGGGGCGAGGAGCCGCAAAGGCGTTGTTGCCCTACATGGGGAAAGTCAGAAAACAAAAAAGCCCGGATCGCTCCGGGCTTTTTTCTGATCGCTGAAAGCTGACCGCTCGTTAGTGACTCATCCCGATCTGGATGTGACCAAACTCCTGGAGCTTGTTCAGCACTTCGTTCTTGATCTCTTCAAGTCGCTCGGGCGTACGCGCCTCAAAGCGCGTCACGAGTGACGGCTGCGTGTTTGACGCGCGCATCAGACCCCAGCCATCGCCAAAGAGAATACGCACGCCGTCGATGTCGATCACATCGTACTTCGACTTGAAGTACGCGATCGCCTCGTTGGCGATGCGGAATTTCTCATCATCGTCGTCACAACCGCAGCGGATTTCGGGAGTGTTGTAATAACGCGGCACGCCGGCGAGCAGCTCGGTCGGCTTCTTGCCCGTCTTATCCATGATCTCCAGCATACGGCAGGCTGCGTAAATCGCATCGTCGTAACCAAACCAGCGATCGGCAAAGAACACGTGGCCGCTGAGCTCGCCGGCTAGCGGGGCGTTTTCTTCCGACATTTTCTTCTTCAGCAGCGAATGGCCGACCTTCCACAAAATCGGAATGCCGCCGGCTTCGGAGATCACTTCTTCGAGAGCCATAGAGGACTTCACTTCGTAAATGATCTTTGAACCCGGCAGGTCTTTGAGGATATCGCGCGCGTAAATCAGCGTCAACAAATCGCCGGGGATAAGCTGGCCGTTTTCATCGACCACACCCACGCGATCGCCATCACCATCAAGACCAAAGCCCACCTCATAACCCAGCTCCACCACCTTCTTGCCCAGGTCCACCACATTCTCCGCCACAGTCGGGTCGGGGTGATGGCTCGGGAAGGTGCCGTCAACCGTGTCATAAATGCTGACCAGTTCGACGCCCAGGCGCTTGAACAAACGTGAACCGTAGAGCGCGCCGGTGGCGTTGGCGGGGTCGTACACCATTTTAATGGGGCGGCTCAACTTGAACTTCGACACGATGAGGTCGATATAGTCTTCGGTGATATCTTGGCTGCGCGTGGTGCCGGTGCCTGTGGCAAATTCACCCTTCATCGCAATATCGCGGATGTGGGTGATTTCGGCGCCAAACATCGTCGTTTTACCCACACCCAGTTTAATGCCGTTGTAGTTCTTGGGGTTATGGCTCGCCGTAATCATCGCGATGCCATCCACCGGCAGGTGGAACGCCGAGAAGTAGCATAGGGGAGAGGTCACGATGCCGATGTCGATGACATCGATGCCGGTTGAGTTGATGGCCGCGATGAACGAATCCATCAACTCGCGCGTGTGCGTGCGTACGTCGCCACCGACCGAAATGGTCTTGAGGTTCAACGAGCGCAAGTGCGTACCGAACGCCTTTGCAATTTGGGCGATGGACTCGACGTTCAGTTCTTGCGGCACAATGCCGCGGATGTCGTATTCACGAAAGATGGAAGAGGAGAGGGACATGGGATGTTTTCCTGTGTGGGACGATATTAAAAGACGGTGGACGGTTGTACACAAAACGGTTGCGGACGACTAGAGTGACTCATGAGTCAGATGGTGAGAAGGTAGTGAAAAACGGTTTTACCACCGTCTACCGACTAGCGTCCACCGTCATTGCGTTACCCCTCAATCACCGTATCCTTGGCCACCACGACGATGCCGCTTTCGGTGACATGGAAACGTTTGCGGTCTTCGTCCAAATCAACGCCGATCTGAAAACCCGGGGGTATATGCACACCCTTTTCAATAATCGCCCGATGGACCACAGCTCCACCCCCAATATTCACATGAGGAAAGAGAATGCTGTCGGATACCTTCGCATGGCTGTGGATCATGCAGCTGGGTGAGAGTACCGAGCGCACGGCACGACCACCGGACAAAATGCAACCCTCGGAGACGATGCTGTCTTCGGCGATACCACGGCGATGATCGCCATCGCCTTTGCCGAACACGAACTTCGCCGGAGGGCGGTTCCAGTTCACAGTGCGGAGCGGCCATTTGGAGTTGTACAAGTTGAAGGTTGGCGCTACAGCGCAGCAATCCATGTTCGCTTCGTAGAACGCTTCGATGTTCCCGATATCGCGCCAGTAGCCTTCGGTCTCGGGCGCTTCGCCGGGCACGCGGTTGGTTTGGAAGTCGTACACATACACCGGGTGATGGTTGTAAATCGACGGGAGAATGTCGCGGCCGAAGTCGTGCTTCGAATGCTCGAGTTCGCTATCGGACAACAGCTCGCGCACGAGGAACTTGCTGTTGAAGATGTAGTTGCCCATCGAAGCCAGCGCCCAACCGGGGCGGCCCGGCATGGGTTTGGGGTTGGCGGGCTTTTCTTCAAAACCGACCATGCGACCTTCGGCGTCCACTTCGACCACGCCGAATTCGGTAGCCTCTTCGATTGGTACCGGGATCGCCGAAATGGTGGCCACCGCGCTTTTCTGCACGTGATAGGCCATCATCTGACGGATGTCCATCTTGTAAATATGGTCGCCGCCGAACACGGCCACATAGTCGGGGCGCACGTCGCGAATCAAGTTCACATTTTGATAAATCGCATCGGCCGTGCCGGTATACCAATTCATGCCCATACGCATTTGCGCCGGCACGAGGTCGACATATTGGTCGAGGTTGCGGTTGAGCTGCCAGGCCGTCGCGATGTGTTGGTTCAACGAATCGGATTTGAACTGCGTGAGCACCTTAATGCGGTGGCACCCCGAGTTCACGAAGTTGTTCAACACAAAATCGATCACGCGATACTTCCCGGCAAAGTGCACGGCCGGTTTAGCGCGATCTTGGGTGAGAGGTTGTAGGCGGGACCCTTGTCCGCCGGCCAAAATCATCGCGAGAAGATTGTCCATGAAGCCTTCCGGGAGCAGAGCGATTGAACGCGTGAATCAGTCAGGGTCATCCCGCTTTTTTTGGGTAAAAACAGGCGGGAGTGCCGTTTTTCAAAATATACGGCCTGAATAGGCGAATTGCGCGACATTCGCGTAAAGTTCGCGTTTCAAAGGACGCAGCCCAGACCGCCCGTCATGAGGAACGGGGAAGGTCAAAATGGCAATGGGGGGGGCCTTGGTAGAGCGTAGGGGAGTTGAACCCCTGCTCCCGCCGTGAGAGGGCGGTGTCCTAACCACTAGACGAACGCTCCAAGGGTCGGGAAAGATAGTTCCATGAGGGCAAGCCGTCAGCTATCAGCGATCAGCTGTCAGCCATCTGCACTTAGGAAGACAGGCATCTGAATCTGTCGGTTTTACTGTCGAGTCGTGATCAGCTTGCAGGGGGACATGATGGTTTTCGGCGTCCCTGACTGCTGATCGCTGACGGCTGATTGCTCTAAATTTCCCCATAAAAAAAGCGGGGTTACCCCCGCTTTTTTGGTGTTCCTGAAAGCTGACAGCTGAGTGCTGAAAGCTCCAGATGTTAGTCGCGATAAACCTCATCCAAACGGTTCACCACCTTGGCCGAACGCGTCAAATCCTGCGCCCACTGCTGGTACAGGTTGGAGGTTTGGAACATATCGCTCTCGGCGCGCGCGGCTTGAATGCGGCTGCTGCGTTCTGCCGGAGGAATCTTTTCAGTGGCGGTCACGAGGGCAAACACGGCGCCTTCGCTGCTCGTCTGCACCGGACCCCATTCGCCGACCTTCTGGCGGATGGTCTTGAACAGAACCGAACCACCGAAGCCGAAGCCCGGGGCGTAGGCTTCACCCGACAGTGCGGGCACGCTCTCAAGCACGGCCTTGCCGATGGCAGCCGGCGGGGTGGTGCCGGCTTTGGCGGCGGCCACAACTTCGGCGTGAGCACGCTCGGCCTCAGCACGTGCGGCTTCCAAACGCTTCACGCGTGCGAGATCCTTGGCCACGACTTCACGGGCGCGGTCAAAATCACGGCCTTGTTCGTAGCGTGCGGCACGCTCCAGAATAAACACGGCGCTTTCGTTTTCAAGGACCTCGGAGACTTTGGCCTTTTTCTCCATGGCGCTGAAGGCGAATGAATTTGCACCCAGAACGTAGCCGGGCAAGGGAGCGGGGGTGCCTTTGGCGAACACCGGTGTTTTGGCGTAGGGGATGCCGGCAGCCTTAGCGGCCGCTTCGAGACCGTTTTTAAGTGCCTGCTCGCGCAGCGCGGCTGCGGCGGTTTTGACGCTATCCTGAGTGTCGGCACCGGTCGTGATCGTCAACAGAATGTGGCTGACCGTCGCCTTTTCGACACCGCCCACCATGGCTTTGCTCTGCATCTTGATGATGTGATAGCCGAAGGGGGTGAGAACGGGTGAGGACACCTGACCGGGGGCGAGGCTGAAGGCGGCATCCGCAAAGGACGGCACCCATTCGCCACGGGCGGTGGGGGGCAAGAGACCGCCTTGATCGGCGCTGCCGGGGTCGTTCGAATAGCTACGGGCGAGGTCTTCGAAGGCTTCGCCGTTGTTGAGGCGTTCGAGTAGTTCGGCCGAGAAGTCGCGCATCAGCACCGTATCGGCAGCGGACGGGACCAGGCGTAACGCCACGTAAGCCAAGCTGGCGGCTTCGTCACGTGACCAAAAACTGTCGGGGTGAGCTTCGAAATGCGCCTTCAGGGCGGCCTCGTCGAACGACTCCGGGGCGATGGGGAAATCATCGGCGTTGGTGCGGTAGTACATCAGCGAGGCGCGGTCGTCGCGGGTTTCAAGCAGGAACGCTTCTTCGAGGTCGGTGCGGTGCACCTGGCTGCGGAAGATCTGCTGCAATTGCAGTTGCGGAATCTGCGTGGTCTTGAGTTGGACTTCCAGCATGCGCAGGCCGGGGCGATCGTAAATCGAATCTTGAGTCAACCAGCTCCGGAACTGCATGTAGTTCTGAGTGGAGTCGCGCAAGAAGAAGGGCACCGCATCGGGGCCTTCGTATTGAGCGATGGTGTTGGCAATCTGCTGGGGGTTCTTGATCAGCCAATCCTGCATCTCTTCAACCGTGGCTTTCAGGCCATAGGTTGATTGCAAGCGGGCCAGCAGCAGGTTCTGCACGCGGAACTGAAACAGCCCGGCGCGGATTTGTGCCGTTTGCGCGGGGTCGGGTTGCTTTCCCGTGCGCGCTTCTTCGGACATGACGTAGTTCTGCAGTTCCTGTTGGAACGAGCCGGTGCTGATTTCCTCACCATCGACTTCGCCGACGGATGTTGTCGACGTCATGCCTTGGTTCGAGGGAAGATCCATCAGGATCAAGCTGCCGCCGATTAAAACAGCAGCGGCGACGATGGCCCACTTCGATTGTTTTTTGACCCACATCATGCTCATGAAAAACCTCACAGCCCCTGCTCGAAGCGGGGGAAATTGCGACAGTGATTTACGACTCGTCATACGACAAAGGCGCACACAAGCCTTCCGCCATCCAGACAGGACAGACGGGGGCATGAGGGGGTAAAAGTACCTTCCCCGGAGGGGGGGCGCAAGGTTATTCTGGAGGTTTGAGCGGCCTTCCGGGGGGTGGTTTAGCCATCGTGAACTTCGGGCGGTTACATTTTTCTTGCAAATGAGCGCACGTCCGACGGGTCATCCCGCAGCATACGATTTTGTTGTCATCGGATCCGGAATCGCGGGTCTTTCCTTCGCCTTACGGGCGGCCCGTCACGGCAGCGTGCTGGTGCTGACCAAGAGCCTCACCGGGTCTGGATCGACCCAAATGGCGCAAGGGGGCATCGCCTCCGTGCTCGACCCGGCCGATTCTCTCGAACATCACATCGATGACACATTGGTCGCCGGAGCGGGCCTGTGCCGCCGAGACCGGGTTGATATCCTTGTACGCAGCGGACCGGCCGCCGTTCGTCGACTCGTCGACTGGGGGGCGCGCTTTACCAAGGCCGATGCCGAGGCCCGATCGCACGGGTTGCCTTTCGACTTGGCCCGCGAAGGCGGACACTCCGATGCCCGCATCGTCCACGCCCGTGACGGCACGGGTCGTGAAATTCAGCGGGCGCTGATTGAGGCCGTACGTCAAGACCCGAACATCACCGTGCGCGAGAATATGCTCGGCATCGATCTGGTCACGGCCCGCCACCTGAAAGCCAAGACCGGCCCAGCCGATCAGCGCGCCGTCTACGGTGTGTATGCTCTCGACGCCACGACCAACAAGGTTGAAATGCTGTTGGGCGCCACGACCTTGCTCTGCACTGGCGGGGTAGGGCAGGTGTACGCCTATACCACCAACGACTCGGTCTCGACTGGTGACGGGATCGCGATGGCCTATCGCGCGGGGGCGGCGGTCGAAGACATGGAATTCATGCAATTCCACCCCACGGCGTTCTACAACCCCGGCCAACCGATCTTTTTGATCTCTGAAGCCTTGCGTGGGCATGGCGGCGTGCTCCGCAACCGCGAGGGGGTCGCCTTTATGGAGCACGCGCACCCCCAAAAATCCTTGGCACCCCGCGACATCGTCGCGCGCGCCATCGACGCCGAAATGAAGCGTACCGGCGAAGCCTGCATGTATCTCGACATGACAGGTCTTGGCACGCGGGCCGACCTTCGCAAACACTTTCCCAACATTTTCGACCACTGTCTCAAACACGGCATCGATATGTCGGTCAAATGGATTCCCGTCGTGCCTGCCGCGCATTTCATGTGCGGAGGCATCAAGGTGGACGAACACTCCGCCACGGAATTGACCAATCTCTATGCCGTCGGCGAGGTGGCCTGTACGGGTGTTCATGGCGCGAATCGCCTCGCAAGCAATAGCTTACTCGAGGGTGTGGTGTTCTCGGAACGCGCCCTGGCCCGTATTCTTGAAACCGCGCCCGCCCGGCCGTCGCCGCGGCATTTTCGGGCGTGGGACAGCTTCCGCTTACGGCCCGCACCTGAGACCGTGATTTACGCCCATTCGCTTGAGACCATTCGATCCACCATGTGGCATTACGTCGGTATCGTACGCAGCGATTTCCGCCTCGCCCGCGCGGCGGAATTTTTGCGCGTGATCGGTCGTCAGATTCAATCGGACTATTGGTCGTTTTCGGTGGAGCCGAATCTGATCGAATTGCGAAACCTCACGCTCTGCGCCGAGCTCATCGTGCGCAGTGCGCGCCGCCGCCTCGAATCGCGCGGCCTGCACTTCAATGTGGATCACCCCCGGCGTGCGGCCATCGCGAAGCACACAGTGCTTCGTCCGCCACGCGCTAAGGCCTAACAACCCCGCGTGGACCTGATTCCGCATTTTGCGACGCCACTGTGGCTGTTCGCACTGATCGTGGCTCCGGGTTTATGGCTCACCCACGCGCTCTATGGGCTCCCGGGCGTGCCGGGCGGGCGGCGCCCTCGCCAGAGTGCCCTCGCCCTAACCTATGGCCTGGCGTGGGTTTTATTGGCCACCTGGGTGCTCTCACCGACATGGCGCTCTCGCCCCGAAATCTGGCACCCGCCCGCGGTGTTATTGATCACAGATGAAAGCCCCCGTTACGCTACCTTAGGCGCCCGTGATTCGGCGCAGGAGTCGCAACGGGCCGCGCGGGCCCACTACCAAGCGCTCGGCTTTCGTGTTGAAGACGCGTCCTTTGAGAACGCAGCGTCTGGCCCCATCGCGTCTCCGCCGAATGTACAGGCAGTCTTTTTGTGGAGCGACGGTCGCGGCGGTCTACCGCAGTCGGCCCTTCGCGCGCCACGCCTGTTTCCGGTGGTTCCCGGCTTATCAACGCGGGAGGTGCAGGGTGAAAGCGCATTTGTCGCCGACGGTGAACGTGAGGATGGGCCGGGAGATTTGGTGGTGATGTGGCGGGCCCTCGGGGTACGGGCCGTGAACGCACGCGCCGAGCTTCGCTCCGGAACCAAGGTTCTGTGGCGTGGCATACTTTCTCACCCGATAGATGGGTCACCGTGTGAGCTCATCCGCTCACGCCTTCCTGCGGTCGTCGGCGTTGAGGGTTTGCCCGAGGGAGCGAACCTGTTGGTTTTGATTCGCCCAGAAGGGCAAACTGACCCTGTGATCGCCGCCAACGATACGGTCCGGCTCAGCCTGTCGGCCTCGCGTCAAATGTCTCACACCTTTGTGCGTCCGCTTTCAACCTTGGCTGAGCGCGCCCTCATGGACGCGCTTCGCGATGAACCGGGAGCCCGGGTTGCCGCGCAACCGGTTGGCGCATTGTCTGCGCGGGCGAACGGGGTCATTTGGGTTCAGGAGTCAAAGACGGCCGCTGTGCGTCTGCTGACGGAGCAAGCGGCGATGCTAAAATCCCCGGTGATCATTTACCGCCTCAGCGAGAACGGTGAACCGCAAACGAAATTCACCGCGTTTGGGCCCGACGCACGGATTGAGCGCGCCGCGCAGGCGAGTGCTTTTATACCGGCGGGGGCGTTGCGCCTTGCCGACCTGGGGGTGACTGACGGTTCGGCTGCATTACGGCTTGAGGCGCCCTCTGCAGGCGTTGAGCCTATCGCTTGGGCCTTACAGGACGGTCGTCGCGGCCTACTTGTGTGGCGGAACCGCGCGACGGGAACGTACGGATTTATGGCGCCCCCGCTGTGGACCTCACGGTTTCAAGCCGGTGCCGCGGCGCGCGCCGGCGGTGCGGCACTCGCGTCGGCGTGGGTGCGCGGCAGTTCAAATTGGGTGCGCGCCCATCATGCCGCGCCAGGTGAACGCGGGGCGGCGCGCGCTAAAACCGCAAGGCCGCGAGGAGATTTCGCACGCTTGGGTGCAGACCTTGAAACGCTGGCCGCCTTGGCGGCGCGCCACAATGGTGAGGTGATGCGTGCCGGTGCACAAGGGCCCGCATTACCGTCGGGTGAAGTGCGCGAACGCCGCGCACGAACGACCGTGCTGACGCCCCCGTTCGTTACGGCCTTGGTGATCGCCATACTGCTTTCAGCCTTGTGGGCGTGGCGGAAACGACGGCAGCTCGATTAAGTTTAAGCCTATTTATTAAAAAACAAATTGTAACGATATTATTCATTAATACTACTGTGTTGAGAATTCAAAATTCGCGATAGTAGTTGTATGATGGTTGTGATCAAAACGCGCACGCCGTTTTGACCCCCGTCATTCCGCGTCAAAACCTTCGCACGCCTGTTGCATCGTGCTGAAAATCCCTTAGACTGCACGTGTCACCCCCAAACATAATGCTCGTATGTGCAGATAAGCTCCTCATGCTTTACCTGGACTTGACGGCGATCGAACCATAACAGGTTGTCATGGAACGGATTATGCGAAATTTCAAAAATTTCGCGAAATCTGTTGCAGTTGTATGGGTAACGATGGTAGATTTTGGGTAATAAAGGGGAAAGTTAAGGACTACCATGCGGCTCGAATCTTTCATCGGAAAAGCAACGCTCGCGGTTGATATCGCGGGGCGCACGAACTTTCCCAAAGAGTTTCGCAAAGTCTTGTCCGAAGAAAACGACGGGCAGGTTGTCGTGACCATCGGTGGTTCGAACACACTTTCGCTCTACCCGCTGTCCGAATGGAATCGCTACGTCCAATATCTTGACGGTTTAGGTCGCGGTGCAGACGTGACCAAGTTCCGCACCCGCATTACCGCGATGGCGAAGTTGTCCACGCTGGATGCGCAAAACCGCATCGTGCTGACGGCCGAGCAACTGGCCTATGCCGGTATCAACGGCGAAGTGACCTTCGTCGGTGCTGGCAACTGCGTGCGTCTGTGGTCTCCGGCACGTTACGACGCCGAGATCGCTGCTGTGACGCCCGAAGAAGAAACCTCCTTCTCTAACTGGTACTGAGGCGCACGGCCATGACGGATTACCACCGCCCCGTGCTCGAACAGGAGGTGGCCGACTTCCTGGTTCGGGATGCTTCCGCGTCGTATCTCGACGGCACTTTGGGCGGCGGCGGTCATACGCGTGCTTTACTGGCCCGGTTAAATGTCGACGGGCACCTCACCTCTTTTGATCGCGACCCCGAAGCTGTGGCGCAATGCCAAGCGCTGATTGACGGCGATCCGCGGCTCACGGTTCACCTTGCCCCCTTTTCGCGCATCGCTGAGTTTTGCGCGCCTGAGACGATTGCCGGCGCATTGTTTGACCTCGGCGTGAGTTCTCACCAGTTGGATGCGCGTGAACGTGGATTCTCCTTTGAGCCCGGTGGCACGCTCGATATGCGCATGGGGCCCGATGCGGAGGCTTCCGCCCTCGAATGGCTGCAGTCCGCTTCGTCCGAAGAGTTGGCGGGCGCGTTTCACTTCAATTCCGACCTTGAAAAGTCGCGTTCGCTCGCCCGCCGGGTGAAGGACTTGCTTGCCGCCGTGCCTGCCACGGAAACGCCCGGCAGCGATTTACTGAGACAAGCGGTTCAAGAAATTTATCGCCCCCGCGACAATGAGCGCGCCGGGTTGCTCGCACGCGTCTTTCAAGCAATCCGCATGGAAGTCAACCGCGAAGCGAATGAAATTCGCGTTGGTTTGACGGCGGCGGTTTCAGCTTTGCAAAAGGGCGGCCGCGTGTGTGTGCTCAGTTATCATTCGGTCGAAGACCGCAAGGTCAAAGAAGTGTTCACTGAATTTGAACGCGACTGTGTGTGCCCGCGAGAATTGCCCGTGTGCATGTGCGGCGGCGACCGCCGCGTCTTGCGCAAAGTCGTGCGTCGTCCTCTCGAAGCATCCGCGGAAGAGATCGCATCCAATCCCCGTGCCCGCAGTGCCAAGCTGCGCGTGATGGAGAAGGTATGAGCGATACCGTCAAACTCCGTCGGGTCGCGGCCTGGGTGGGAGTCATGGGACTCGCCGCCGTGCTGGCGATCGGACACGTATGGAAACAGAATACCCACGCTCGTTTTTCGCGTGAACTTGTGAAGTTGTCGCGCGAACGTGATGCCCTCGCCGCTGAGGTTTTGCTGCTGGATACCGAGGCGCGTGGCTTGCGTCACTTTTCGCGACTCGAAACCGTGGCGCGTGAACACCTTGGCCTCGTGAAGCCCGGCCCTGCTGTGGTGATTCAACCGGCCGGTCAGGTCGTGGCCTCCGTCGAAGGCCGCAAAGCTGAGGATAAAAAGGACGCCTCAACGGATACGATCCGTTCGGCACGCTGGAAGGGGATCTTCCGGTGAACAAACGCCTCTCACTGCTCGGCATGGCATTCGCCATTGTATGGTCCATCTTGGTGGTGCGCCTCGCCTACATCCAAGTTTTTCGGTCGTCCTACTATCGCGGTGTGGCTGAAGGGCAATCCATCGCCCGCGATGTGCTTCCGCCCGCACGCGGCGAAGTCTACGATCGCACGGGGATGCGACTTGTCGTGAATATGCGCGGTGGTACTGTGGCGCAAACTGGTAAAATCTCCACGACCGCCGGCGCGTCGCGTGCGGCTGTGCGGCTTTGCCCCAATGGGCCGCTCGCGGGTCAGGTGCTGGGGATGGTGGGCCGTGACGGATACGGGCAATCGGGCCTTGAGCGTCATTTGGACCGGGAACTGCGCGGAACCGACGGTTGGCGTTACACCCGTCGCGATGCGAAACGCCGTTACGCTCCCGGCGCCTCGGACCAAATTCAACCTCCGGTGGATGGGCTCGGGATTCGTCTGACTCTTGACGCTCAGATTCAATCGATCGCCGAGTTGGCGCTTGAACGGGGTGTCTTGCGCACGGGTGCCAAGTCGGGTGTGGCCGTGGTCATCGAGCCGCGTACCGGCGACGTTTTAGCCCTCGCGAACTATCCGCTATTCGACCCGAATGCGCCGCGTGCGCAAGGCGGAGAGAACTGGCGTAACAACGGCGTGGCCTTGGTGTACGAACCTGGCTCCACCTTTAAAATCTTCACGGCTGCTGCTTTGATGGAAGAGCGCCGTATCAAACCGACCGATACCATTGATGCCGAAGGCGGACGTTGGCAAATCGGTGGTCATTGGATCCGTGATACGCACGAGATGGACCGCGTTTCATTTTCCGAAGCCGTTGCTCATTCGTCCAACATCGTGTTCGCCAAAGTGTCGACACGCATTTCACAAGAGTCGTTTTACAAGTACTTGCGTTCATTCGGGTTCGGTATGAAAACGGGCATCACCTTGCCTGCTGAAGAGACCGGTGTGCTCAAGCCGGTTTCGTCGTGGAGCGGCCGAACGCAGCAAACCATCGCCTTCGGGCATGAGGTTTCGTCAACACCGTTGCAGCTGGCCATGGCATTTGCCGCCATCGCCAATGACGGGAAGCTCATGCGTCCCCGTTTGGTGCAATCTTGGGTGGATGTCGATGGGCAAGTCGTTCGTACCGAACCTTCGCGCTCTGTACGCCGCGTGATTTCAGCCGCCA
>JBIIWL010000228.1:0-3622 GCA_044338885.1 Fibrobacteria bacterium | reverse complement strand
CGAGCGGTAGCCTCTGCCTGCCTCTCGCTCGTGTGGCTCTCGCGCAGGCGCTCAACGAAACGCTTGAAGCCCTCAATACGTCGATGTCCTCCGAGGCCGAAAAAATCTCTGTGGATGATACGGCGATCGACTTTGCGGACCGTTTTTTGGATTTCGTAGACCGTGGGCACTTCTCCGCCTTAGTCGGATCGCCTGAATCTCCGGCACCCCTGATTCGCTTGTCGAGTAACCTGTATTGGCACCGCTACTGGTTTGCGGCGCATACGATTGCAAACGGGTTACGCGCGAGGACGTCACTTCCGCCACCAGCGACAGCCGATGTACTCGCGCCCTTGCTGCGCGCCATCCTCAAGGACGCACCCCTGCGCAAATCAGATGGTACACCGTTGACGTTGGAAAATGCCCAAAGTGACGCGCTCAGCCTTTCACTCTCCTCGTCGGTGTTCATTTTAGCCGGTGGCCCGGGCACAGGCAAAACGACCTGGACCGCCGCTTGGCTGCGCGCCATCTTCCGGTTACCCGACGTAAGCCCCGAGCGTGTGCGGCTTTGTGCCCCCACGGGGCGTGCCGCGCGACGGCTAGAGGAATCGCTGGGTGCGGCACTCGCAGGCTGTATTGACGACCCGCGCGATGCGACAGCGGCATCGCTCAAGGTGACCACATTGCATTCGCTCTTAGGCTGGCGCACCTTTGATGCACAGTTTGCGCGTGGCGCCGATGACCCTCTTGATGCCGACTGGGTGTTGCTCGACGAAGCGTCGATGGCCGACGTCTTCTTGCTCTCGGCATTAATTAAAGCCTTAAAGCCCGGCACACGCCTCGTGCTGGCGGGTGATCCCGGGCAGCTGCCAGCGGTCGAAGCCGGTGCGGTACTGGGCGAATTATTGCCCGAACGTGAGGGCGCACCGCCCCCTCTCCCTTCCATCACCCTTGATGTGAGCCATCGCGCCACGGGCGATGTGATTCCGCTTTCGTCGGCTTTGCGTCGAGGCGAAGGCGATACGGTGATACACCTGCTCGGCCTCCCCGTTTCCGCAACCGAGGCCTATTCGATGCGTGCTGACGTCGCGCGCATCGATCCACCCTCAACCTCAACAGAAATGGCGGCAAGTGTCCGCGCCACGCTGCACGCCTATTCAACAGCGACTTTCGACGCACACATACCGAGCGGTCAGCATACCTACTCGAATTTGTTGACGCGCTTCCGCACCGCCACGCATGAGCAGGAAAACGCCTTGCTGAGCGACTTGTGGAAGCTCGCAGGCCGTGCTCGGGTCCTTACACCCTTACGCCGCGGCCCCATCAGTGCGGAAGGCGCGAACCGAATTTTGCGGGAACGGCTTGAACCACAATGGCGTTTAGATCGCGATACGGTGGGGATCGGCTTCCATGGGGCGCCCATCTTGGTGACCCGTAATGATGCGCGCACCGGTTTATCGAATGGAGACATCGGGCTTTGGCTGGAGAGCGCCGAGGGGGCGCTGGTGTTTTTCCCCCGCCCCGAACTGCCCGGAGGGTGGCTGCGCCTCCCCATCGCTTTGTTGCCGTCCTGCGAACCCGGTTTTGCCACCACGGTGCATAAAAGCCAAGGCTCAGAATGCGATGAGGTCCTCATCCTCCTCCCTGAGGCCGGCAACCGGTTGCTCGCCCGTGAGACGCTCTACACGGCCATCACGCGTGCCCGTAAAGTCGTTCGTGTTTTCGGTAGTGAGGAGGCCATCCGTCAAGCGGTCGGTCGCAGTTTACGTCGGCCTGGCGGCTTGCGCGATTTGATCTTGAACGCACGGCCCGATCAGGGGTAAAATCTCAGCCCGGCCGCGACGTCAACCCGCGTCAACGACAGTGCGGGGATAGAGGTTTCCATCGCGTTATAATGAACCCCTTCCAATGTGCCGTGTATAAGGCGCACACCCGCGCCAATTCCGAACCACGGTAAAATCCGATAGTCGGCCGACACCGCCGCATGCAAGCCGAGTGTCGTGCCCTCACAAATCCCTGGGAATGCCCCGATTGTGCTTTCGCTGCGGTAAAACAACCACCCGAGGCCCACTTGGCCGACCAGCGATGCTTGGCCCTTTGCCAGCGGGTGGCTCATGTAAAATGACGGACCCACATAGTGAACCGTAAAATCATCCTTGGCCGGTCGACGCGAATTGTCGGGAAAGCAAAGGTCATCATCCGAGGCCGTCGCATGAAACCGCGAGTGCGTGATACCCAATCCGTAGGGTCCCCACGGAAACACGGAAACGTCAATTCCTAAAACGGCACCGACCTGACTTTGTTCAAGGTATGCGCGGTGTTCTGCAGGTTCACCTGAAAGGTCCCATAAACGCACCCCCACGGCACCGTCTACCACCCAGCGCGACATCGCGGGGTGTCGTAACGTGCGTTCGGCCAGCCCTTCACTTTCGCGGTCTGAAGACACCCCGGGCACCACGCCAAAGACCAGCGTCAACAACGCGAAAATCACACATCGTACTACCATTCGAAACCCTTGCTAAAGCCCACATCAGCGCGTCACATCCAATCAGCAGGCCGGTGCAAAAACATGAAGTCACAGGGCGCCAGTCAGGGCGGAAGGCCATCAGAAATGGCTCACGGCTTTGGAGCGGCAATTTAAAACCACAATTGTCACTCTGTCACAACAAAAGCGTGAATTTCCATGAAGATTGACCTTGCAAACGGTCAATGAATCGAGTTGCCTGAATTCATTGGTCAATAGAAAGGCAAATCTGACGCATGCGGGTGCGTCTGGCCCTCGCCCGAATCGCCAAGCCCTTCACCGCACGATCGTGATCGATTTCTCGCGCCGCTTAGACGCTGACCCATCTCATAGCAGCACCGGCACAACCGGCCAACAACCCTTACCTACAGGTCAAGAATTGCGGTCGCGGTAAAACTCATACCCAAACCGGCGAACCACTTTGAGTTCGCCTTCTTTGGTCCACACACACAACGACGGTAATTGAACGCCGTTGAATGTCGAGTTCTTCACGATCGTGTAATGAATCATGTCTTCAAACACGATCCGATCGCCGACTTGGAGAGGCTCTGTAAAACTGTAGTCGCCAATCACATCGCCCGCGAGGCACGTGTTGCCGCCAAGGCGATAGGTGTGGGCAAGTTGACCCGGCAGGTCCGCGCCACGCACGGCGGGGCGATAGGGCATCTCGAGCGTGTCGGGCATGTGGGCCGTCGCACTCACATCCAAAATCGCAATCTCGACCCCATTGCGCACGATGTCAAGCACCGAGGCGACAAGAGGCCCCGTCTGCCAGCCCACCGCTTCACCGGGTTCGAGGTAAACCTCGACGCCCCACTTTTCGCGAAAGGCTTTCACCACACGGATCAAGCGATCTACATCGTAATCGGCACGCGTGATGTGATGCCCCCCGCCGAAGTTGATCCACTTCATGCGTGGAATGAACTCACCGTACAAGGCCTCAAACGATTCGACCACTCGCTCCAGCGTGTCACTGTTGTTGCCACAGTGCGCGTGAAAGTGAAGGCCCGAAACCCCCTCTAACTCTTCAGGCTTAAACTCGGACCGCAACACACCCAAGCGTGAGCCCGTGTAGCATGGGTCGTATAAGGGTGTCTCAATCTCGCTATGCCCCGGGTT
>JBIIWL010000227.1:0-3645 GCA_044338885.1 Fibrobacteria bacterium | reverse complement strand
TTTTTTGATGGCGGACGTTATCTGGGGCAAGACGGCGGCTCCGCCACCATCTCCCTAGAGGCGGCCCTTGCGCGCTGCGAAGCGATGGTCTCCGAGGGTGCCGATATCATTGATGTTGGCGGCGAGAGCACCCGCCCGGGGGCGCTCGCTGTGGATGAAGCCGAAGAGCGTGCGCGCGTGGTGCCCCTGCTGGCCGCCGCCACGCGCCGGTTTGATATCCCCTTCTCGATCGACACGATGAAGGCCAGCGTGGCGCGTGCCGCCCTAGACGCCGGGGCGTTGATCGTGAACGATGTCTCGGCCATGATGGCCGATCCGTTTATGCTGGAGGTGCCCGGGCCCTATGGTGCTGGCATCGTATTGAATCACATGCAAGGCAAGCCGCGCACCATGCAGGCGGCTCCAAACTATTGCGATGTGGTGGGGGAGGTGCGCGACCACCTCATGGCGCGCGTGCGCCAACTCGCCGGGGCAGGAATCGCAAAAGATCGCATTGCGGTAGACCCTGGTATTGGATTCGGCAAACGTCTTGTCGACAACTACGACTTGATTGAACATCTGGAAGACTTGGATGCGATCGGTTGCCCTATTTTACTCGGGCACAGCCGCAAGTCATTTATCGGAAACACGCCGGGTCTTGAACACAGCGATCGTTTACACGCCAGTGTGGCCGTGGCGGTTTACGCCGCGCTCAAGGGTGCCTCGATACTCCGCGTGCACGATGTGCAAGCGACCGCAGAGGCTTTGAAAATTGTGGCGGCAATCCGCGGCGCCTAGGAGGCCAGCGGTAATTCGATCGTGAATTTGGCTCCGCCGCCCTCAGCGTTTTCGGCGCGAATCGTCCCGCCGTGCGCTTCGATGATTCCACGCGAAACATAAAGGCCCAGGCCGGTTCCCTCGCCGGATGATTTGGTCGTAAAAAACGGCGTGAACATTTTGCGGAGGTTGTCGGCCTCGATGCCGCGCCCACTGTCCTGAACGGTGATGACGGCCAAACCGCGCTCGGTATGTATACCCACCAAAATGGTACCGCGCCCGTGAATGGCCTGGGCCGCATTGACCACCAGGTTGAGCAAGACCTGCGTCAATTGGTTGGGGTGCCCACTCACGCGCGGCAGTGGGTTTTGATAATCCTTTGTGACGACGGCCTTGGTTTTGATTTCATTCCATCCGATTTTAAGCGCCGTATCCATGCATTCATCGAGGTCGACGCTGATCGGTTCTTGCCGTTCTTGCCGCGAAAAGCGGCGAAGCCTTTGGGTGATATCCGCCACGCGATGGCCGCCATCTAGCGTTTCTTGGGCGAGTCGCCCGAGGTCGTCGATCATCATCAGGACACGGCGTTCGTTGATGCGAAGCCACTCACGCACGGTATCCCATCGTCTACGTAGCTCTTCGGGATCGTTGGTCTCTTCAGCAACAAAGCTGCTGGTTCCCGTGACGAACATGGCCTTGATTTTTTCTGAGTAGTCCTTCAGGGTTTCCATGTTGAGGTTGATGTAGGTGATCGGGTTGTTGATCTCGTGAGCAATACCCGCCGACAGCTGTCCGAGCAACACCATTTTTTCGCCATGGGCCAGATCACGCTCCGCCTGTTCCTTGGCACGGCGCACGCGCGCTTCTTCCAGCGCCCGTTTGACGGCAGGGATGAGGCGGGCGGGGTTCCCCTTGAGCACGTAGTCGGTCGCGCCGCGATGCAGGCACTCTACAGCGAGGTGCTCGCCGATTCCGCCGGAAAGAAAGATGAAGGGCGCGCTCTGCAGGCTGTTTTGTGCAAGCTGGAGCGCCTCGAGCCCGTCGAATCCGGGCAGATTGTAGTCACAGAGGATCAGGTCGGGCGGCGAGGCTTCAAGAGCGTGAATGAAGGCTTCGCGGGATTCGACCCGGTTGATTTCACAGGGGATTCCCGACTCCGCCAGCTGCTCTTGAACATACTCCGCATCGAGCGCGTCGTCCTCGACATGTAGAAAGGAGTACGGTTTGGTCTCCATGCTTAGAAGGTCCGCGAAGGGGATGTGGGTGGGGTCTCGTTTAAGTTGGCCCAAAACTGACCGATCTGGCGGACGGCATCCATAAACTGTTCAAATACGACTGGCTTCACCACATAGGCATTGGCGCCGAGATCATAAGCCGTTTTGAGGTCTGGCTGCTCTTTTGATGAGGTCAAAACGACGACAGGAACGGTGCGTAACAGGTCACATTTTTTGATTTCGGCGAGTACCTGCAGACCGTTGAGCTTAGGCAATTTCAAATCGAGCAGAATGAGGTCGGGGTTGCCCGGCTCACGATTGGCGTGGGCACCGCGCCGATAGAGAAAATCGAGAGCGGCTTCGCCATCTTCAACGACGGTGATGTTATGGTGCTCTTGCAGCGCTTCCATAGTCAGTTCGACATCCATGGGGCTGTCTTCGGCCAGCAGAATATTTTTCAATTTCATGAGAGAACCCCTTTTACATCCCCAACCTGCCCAGCCCCGCTCTCGAGGACGGTTCCGTCATTTGGTCGATCAGGGAGCACAAAATAAAAGCACGCGCCCTCACCCGGAGCCGCTTCAGCCCAGATTTTGCCACCATGACGCTCAAGAATTCGACTCACCATCGCCAATCCGATGCCGGTCCCTTCGTATTCCTGGTTGGAGTGAAGGCGCTGGAACACACCGAACAATTTATCGGCATAGCGCATGTCAAAACCAGCCCCATTGTCTCGTACCGAAAATACTCCGGGCCCTGCATCTGAGGCGGGCGTAAAGTCGACGGTCACGTGGGCGGCAGGATTTTTAGAACTGTACTTCACCGCGTTTGACAGCAGATTCATCCAAACCAAGCGGAGCATGGCAGGGTCTCCGTACGTGGTGGGTAGATCCTTGATCTTCCAAGTCACCGAGCGATCGGGTCGTTGGGCGGCCAATTCCGCGCGAATCTCAGTGACCAGTTCCGCAGTATTCACACGTCGCGCTGAGAGTTCGACCTTGCTGGCGCGTGAGAAGGAAAGCAGATCGTCGATGAGTGCTCCCATTCGCCCCACCGAGGTCTCGATCACATTGAGGTAGTGAAGGCTCTTTTCGTCGAGGTTGCCCGCATTGCGCTGGCCCAATAATTTTCCGAAACCCGCAATATGTCGCAGCGGCGCACGAAGGTCATGCGAGACGGAATACGAAAACGCTTCGAGCTCGGCATTGGCCGCTTCTTGGCGTAAGGTTTTTTCCTGCAACGAGTGGTTGAGCGAGCGGATTTCTTCTTCTTGTCGTTTGATGTCGGTGATGTCGGTATACACCCCACACACCGCATAGGCTTCGCCTTGCCCGTTTAAGAGAGGAAAGTGCGCGGACAGATAGGTGTGCGTCACCCCATCGTGCATGGGAAGCATCTCCACGCTGCTGACGGCGCTTTGTGTAATCAAGGCCTCTTTGAAACCCCGCTGAACCACAGCCGCGGCGGGCTGCGACATGACCTCGCTCACCGTGCGGCCGATGCACTCGCCGGCTGTCAGTCCCGTGCCGACGACGAACTGGCGGTTGACCATCAGGTATCGTTCCGCGGGACTCTTGATGCAAATGATGGAGGGGATTTGATCGAGAACGGCCTGCAATTGCGATTGACTGCGACGCAGGTCCTCCTCGCGGGCGTGGCGTTCGCCATCGATACG
>JBIIWL010000226.1:0-3664 GCA_044338885.1 Fibrobacteria bacterium | reverse complement strand
GAGCTGTTGCCGCCCTGGCTGCGCTTTATGCGCGGCGTGGTCGACTCGGAAGACTTACCACTCAACGTATCGCGCGAAATCCTGCAGAAGAACGCCGTGGTGCGTAAGATCAGCGAATCCGCGACGACCAAAACGCTGAACCTTCTCGAAACGATGGCCAAAGAAGACGCGGCCAAATACGCCGCCTTCTGGAAAGAATTTGGCGGGGTACTCAAAGAGGGCTTCCACATGAACTGGGAGCACCTCGACGAACTCAAGCGCCTCATCCGCTTTGAGTCGAGCCGTTTAGAAGCGGGGGCCTACACCGGCCTGCAAGATTACGTCGTCAATATGAAAGACGGGCAGAAAGACATCTATTACCTCACGGCCGAAAACCGCCGCGCCGCCGAAGGCAGCCCCCACCTCGAAGTCTTCCGTAAGAAAGGCGTTGAGGTGCTCTACCTCGTTGACCCCATTGATGAATGGGTGGTGCAAGCGCTGACCGAATTCGACGGTAAAAAGCTGATCAATGCCTCCAAGGGCGCGCTTGATCTGGGCGATCTCACGGCCGACGAGAAGAAGCGCGAAGACGAAGCCAAAGGTGCTTACGAAAAATTCACAGCCGACTTTGCTGCGAAAATGCCAGACTTGAAAGAGGTCCGCATTACCGCCCGCCTCGCCGAAAGCCCGGCTTGCCTCGTGTCCGGTGAAGATGACATCGGTGCAAACTTGGAACGAATTCTCAAAATGTCGAATCAGGCCGTACCCGAGAGCAAACGTATTTTAGAGATCAATCCCGATCACCCCATCATCCAGGGGCTTAACGCACGTTTTGAGGCCGACCCTTCCGACCCTAAACTGGTCGATTGGTACGGTGTACTCGTCGATCAAGCATTGCTCGCCGAAGGGTCCGACCTGAAAGACCCCGCCGGTTATGTGACGCGTGTCAATGGGCTGCTCAAGAACGTGTTGGGGATGTAGTTGATCGTCATCACAGCATCACAACATCACACCAGTAGACAACACACTAATCGATGGTTGTGCTCTATCGTTGTGATGCTGTGAGGTTGTGATGATAAACTGTGACCTCTCATGTTAACCTCCTCCACCTCCGGCCTTCTCCTCGCGCTGGGAGCGCTCGTCTTTTGGTCGCTTACGCCCTTCTTTTTTGCGGCCACGGGCCGCCTGATCGGACCGTTCGCGACCAATCTTCTGCGCCTCTCGATCGCGGCACCCGTGATGATCGGCGCGAGCATCACAGGCCTTTTGATTCAGAACGGATTAGACGGGGTTATCGGTCTACCGAGCGTACGATCCGCTGTGATCCTCGCGTTCTCGGGTCTTCTCGGCCTCGGCGTAGGCGATCTGTTGCTGTACCGCTCGCTGTTTCGGGTAGGACCCGAACGCAGCTCGCTGCTCATGACGCTCGCGCCGGCCGCCGCCGCCGCAGTGGCATGGTTTGCCCTCAACGAGACCCTCACACCCGTGCAACTTGGCGGCATGGTTTTAATCTTGGGCGGCGTGTTCTTTGCCGTGTGGAAACCCGGCGCTGTAAACGGGAGCGGACCTGCGCGAGGGTTTTGGTATGCCGCCTCCGCCGGGGTCGGGGCCGCCGCGTGCCAGGCTTTAAGCTCTGTGATGGCACGGCACGCCTTTCTGGATCAACCCGATCTATCGCCGCTCTACGCCACCACGGTGCGTATCGCGGCGGCGGCGTTGGCCCTCATCGCCTTTGCCACAGGGCGCGGCAACGGGCTGCAATCAAGCTTAGCCGCACTGCGTAAACCGCGCGTGCTGCCGCGCCTCGTGGCCGGTACCTTGGCGGGGCCGATCTTCGGCATGACCTGCTACATCGCGGCTATGAAGTATCAGCCTGCGGGTATTGTTGTGACCATCACCTTTATGACCCCGTTGCTGGTCATGCCTCTGGGGGCCTGGCACTATGGCACCCGCATCGGCCTGCGTGCGCTCGGCGGCGCGGCCGCGGCATTGGCCGGTATCCTCCTCCTGGGGCTTTTTCCAGGCTAGGCTCTGGGGGGCTTGGGGTTTCCCACCCCAGTTTTTCAATGCATTTTTAACCCCGCATGAAATCCGAATCAAACCTGCCCCCCCGCGGCATTACGACGACCCTCCTCCATTCGGACCGGCAAGGGCACCCTGAACACGGCTCACTCCACAAGCCGATTCACACCTCGATTGCGTACGGGTACGAAAAGGCTGAGGACCTAGCGGCGGTTTTTCAGAATCGCAAAAAGGGCTACGCCTACTCGCGTCAGGCCAACCCGACCGTTTCGGCAGTCGAAGCCAAGGTGACAGCACTCGAACAAGGTTTGGGAACCATTTGTTTTGGCACGGGTATGGCGGCCGTAGGTGCGGTGATGCTGGCCTTTTTACGCCGCGGCGATCACGTCGTGGCGAGCCGCTACCTGTTTGGCAATACGGCGAGCCTGTTGTCGACCCTCGACCTCGCGGGAATTGATGTGACTTACGCCGATGCGACCGAAACGGCGCAGGTTGAAGCGGCCATTCGCCCGCAGACCAAGGTTGTGTTGGTGGAAACCATCGCCAACCCTGTGACCCAAATCGCCGACCTCGCGGGGATCGGCGCGCTCTGCCGCGCGCGCGGCTTGATTTATATCATCGACAACACGCTGACTTCGGGTGTGCTCTTTCTGCCGAAAGAAGTGGGCGCCACATTCTCGGTCAACTCGCTCTCCAAACATTTTGGAGGCCATGGCGACGCATTGGGCGGTAGCGTGACCGACCTGGGAACGTTCGATTGGACCACGTATTCCAATATTCACGACCTGTATAAAACCGGTGAGGCCTCGGGGTGGGCCTTGTTGCAGCTCCGTAAAAAAGGCTTACGCGATTTTGGAGGCACGCTTTCTCCCGAAGCCGCTCATTCGCTGTCGATCGGCTCCGAGACCCTAGCTTTGCGTCTCGAACGCGCTTGCGACAATGCCCAAAAGCTGGCGGAATTGCTCGCTAAAAACCCCAAGGTCCGTAAAGTTCATTACCCCGGCCTTGCCGAACATCCCCAATACGAGCGGACTAAAGGTTTATTCTGCCGACCCGGCACCTTACTGAGCTTCGAACTTCACGATACTGTGGACACCTTCGCCACACTGGATAAGCTGAACATCGCGATCATTTCGAGCAACCTCGGCGATGCACGCACCTTAGTGATTCCGGTCGCTAAAACGATTTATTGGGAGCTCGGCGAGGCCAAGCGCCGCGACATGGGTATCGCCGAAAGTTTGGTACGCGTCTCGGTGGGCATCGAAGATACCGCCGATCTTTTGGCGGATTTTTCTCAAGCGCTTGCCTAGGGTTCACACGTCAGCCTGAAAAAGTCCGAATTTCTGTTGCGCTCAAAATGCGGTCGCACCTAAATTAGGATATCCCCTACCCCCGGAGGCGGCGATGTCACATCCGACCCATTCCAGTTTTGAGTCATATAGGCCGCAGGGCGGCAAATCGCTGCGGTTCGTGTTGTGGATCACCCAGCTCGTACTCGCCTTCGTTTTTGGTATGGCCGGTTGGATGAAGGGGACCTATCCTCTAGAAACACTTGCGCTGTATGTGCCATGGGCGCCGCACGTGCCCGCAGCTCTCGTTCGCTTTATCGGCGCGGCCGAATTTTTAGGCGCACTCGGCCTCATTCTTCCCTCACTCACCCGCA